>CAZBBI010000234.1:0-1509 GCA_964490135.1 uncultured Candidatus Peribacteria bacterium | reverse complement strand
TGCAATGGCAAAGCTCTATTATGCGGAGTTCCAAAAACAATTGAAAGACTTGCCAAGCGATAAACAATTAAAAGTTGCTACCATCTTTAGTTATGCCCCAAATGAAGAAGAGCCAGATGGAACCATTGATGAGAATACAGAGGACACCAGCGGACTCGATGCGAGTTCGAGAGATTTTTTAGAAAGTGCTATCAAAGATTATAATAAAATGTTTGGAACTTCCTATGATACCTCTTCTGATAAGTTTCAAAATTATTACAAAGATTTGAGTCAGCGGGTTAAAGACAGGGAGATTGATATTTTGATAGTCGTAAATATGTTTCTAACAGGTTTTGATGCGACAACACTGAACACGCTCTGGGTGGATAAAAATCTCAGATTACATGGGTTACTTCAGGCATTTTCAAGAACTAATCGAATCTTAAATAGTATAAAAGCCTTTGGGAATATTGTTTGTTTCCGAAATTTAGAAGAGGCTACCAATAAATCGATTGCTCTATTTGGTGATAAAGAAGCGAGTGGAATTGTTTTATTAAAAACATACGAAGAATACTACAATGGCTATGAAGATGAGGAGAAAAACATAAAAGGATATAAAACACTCGCTGAGGAGTTAAAAGAAAAATTCCCACTAGGAGAACGAATCCTTGGAGAAAAAAATCAAAAAGATTTTATCAAGCTGTATGGTGGAATTTTACGAGTGCGTAATATTCTTACGACTTTTGATGAATTTGCAGGAAATGAAATTCTAACAGCAAGAGATATTCAAGATTATCACAGTTTATACATCGATCTCTATAATGAATTTCGAAAAGGCGATGATAGCGAAAAAGAAAATATCAATGACGATCTTGTCTTTGAAATGGAGTTGATTAAACAAATTGAAATTAATATTGACTACATTATCACCCTTATAAAACAGTATCACGAAGGGAACACCAAAGATAAAAACATATTGGTTGATATTAATAAAGCCATTGATTCAAGTATCGAACTTAGAAATAAAAAAGACCTTATTGAGCAATTTATCGAGTCCCTTGAAATATCATCCGCAGTAGATGACGACTGGATTAAGTTTGTAGAAAGAAAGAAAGTTGAGGAATTAGATAAAATAATCGAAAAAGAAAATCTTAATCACAATGAGACATATAAGTTTATAGAAAACGCTTTTCGAGATGGTGGAATACCAACGATAGGAACAAGAATTTCAAAGATACTCCCTCCTATTTCAAAGTTTCGCCCAGATGGAGCAAGAACGAAAAAACGAGAGAGTGTTCTTGAGAAATTAAAAAAATTCTTTGAGAGATTCTTCGATATTTCAGGAGGGAAATTATAAATTCAACAAATAACTATAAAAAAAATGGCAAGATGTACAGCACCAGTTCGTGGTCATCGCACAGCAAGCGCAACAGCAAACTGTCCTGCATGTAGTAGTCGCTATAATCGTAGGTACGGTTCTTATTCTCCTTATTCTTCACCGTATGCATCATCATCCTCAAACAGTTCAAT
>CAZBBI010000233.1:0-1512 GCA_964490135.1 uncultured Candidatus Peribacteria bacterium | reverse complement strand
TTTGTATTAAATTGTGTTTTTTAACATTATTGGAGGATTCTTTTTGAGGTGTATCAGTAAATATGGGAATAAAAATAGTTCCTATAATTGCAACGACTATTCCAATAGCCCATTTCCATTCTTTTCTACAAAAATTTAAAACAGTTAAAATTGTGAATTTTTTACTTCTACTTAGGGTTTTAAAAAGTAAGTGATAAATGTTCTCAACTCTCTCTAAGTAAGATAGAAATTGAGTGCGCATTCCTGAACCAGATTTTCCACTTTTCGGAATTTTAGCTTTTCGTAACTTTAATAAAGCTGGGTTTAAAACTTCCTTTAGATACTTAATATTTTCATCTACAAAAGCATCAAATGTCGGATAAAGAGTGACATCTTGCCAATAACCACCATAGATCCCAGAAAAACTAAAAATGATATTTTCTAATTCTGCTAAAGAATTGCTAAGAGGGTGATCATGATCAAGCTCCTTTCGATCTCTTCGAATTGATGTTTCTAATTCCTTTATTTGAGAAGAAAGCCCATCTAGGATGTGACAGATTTTTATTTCTTCAGAAGTGAAGTCATCTCTTTTGGAAATAAGTTCTTTTACTCCAAGCGAAGTCAAAATAGGATCCCTAGTTATCATGCCGTCATCCGTTGCATCAAAATCAATATAGCTATTTCTTTTTAAAAATCCCCAATCACGATCAACCGATCCAAACTTACCATTTTGAATTTCTCTTAAAATCTGTAATTGGTTATCAGTTAGTTTCATTCTATTTGCTCTTTGCCTTACTAATACGATTCCAAACTAGCTGACATACTGCCCTGTAGACTTCTTTTCGTTCGTCTTGAGTTAGCCCCAAAGCATCAAAAACAATGTTATCTAACTCAATCCTATCAGGCATTGGGCTTGGTTCTTGCTCTGAAATTGGAGTTGATGATTTTGGCTCAATACCGCATTCTTCAAAAATAGATTTTGAATCTCGTTTTTCGAAATCAGATAAATCTATATTAAAGTCTACAAGATCAGGTTTTATGATCATGAATCTTTTAACTTCATAAACCATTAAGCTTCGTGCCCCCAACCCTAAACCTGCTCTTGTTAGTGTTTCTGAAATTAAAGAATAGATGATTGAATTACAAATTCTCTTTGTGCAGCTATCAACATTAGCATAATAAAGGCGGCAATCCGCTAAAAAATCACTATCAGAATAGTATACGCCTAATCTGTCATTGCTTTCTTTTGTCCAGAATATATTTCCAAGCTGTTCACCTAACACCCACCAATTTTTTCTTCCTTGCACGCTACTAATATTATTTATCCCTATTATAATATCGCCTTTTTTAGACCCTTGTTTAATTTCAATGTTAACTTGTTCCCCCCATTCAATAAACTTCAATGCTTTCGTGCCGTGGATATCTTCCCTGTTTTTGTTACAAAGAAAGATGCGGTATTGTAAATCTTCGGGGTTTACAATTATAGACTTGCATTCACGAGGGGACTTGATTACTGGTTTAAGATATTTTTCT
>CAZBBI010000232.1:0-1514 GCA_964490135.1 uncultured Candidatus Peribacteria bacterium | reverse complement strand
ATATACCTTTTATTGAAAAAGTTAATGTAGAAAATCTTTTTACTTTTGATAATCCATTTAGGAGTCTTTGGAATAATGTAAAAATAGATGCTTATGCCACCGAATCAAATGAAATAGGGGCTGAAGAAAAGTTTTTTCATACAAAAGTTGATATTGGAAATGCATTATCTCCGCAAGTTCCTACAAAAGGGGCTACTCTCTTACCTAATCATAAGATACTAAATCAGATTTGGGACGATGATCCAGAAGTTTTTTATCAGATGATTACATCTGATGATGTACCGATGAGTGGAAGACTTTCGCTTGAGTCAATAAAAAAGGAGGTCTTTGAACTCGAAATGTATTTAATAGGAATTTTGATTACTTTTTTAATTTCTGGAATTCTGTTTTACATGAAAAAGAAAAAACTTTGGAAAATTAGTTTTCTTTTAAGCCTAATACTAATTGTAATATTTTATACAAAAGTTGCTCCAAAAGAATATTCAACTAATTACGCTTTTAAGAATCTTATACATGATATTAAGTTGAAAACTAGCTTGATTAAGCCTAACTTAGACTATCCGCAACAGACTGAGGGTGGTCCGTACTTTCTACCAATAGAAAAAAATGAAACTCTAGACCTCGATCTCCACGCCATAACTCCAGAAGGATTACACGTGGGTATTAATTACGAAACGGGTGAATATGAAAACAATATCCCTAATGCGGAAGCATCTGGAGATCTCCTCTACAATGAAGAATGGATATTTGTTCCAGATGAAACTGAGGTTGAATTTTATGTTTCTTCTCATGACATCGAAGAATATCTTGAGGCAAATCCAGAGGTTATATCTCAATTATCATCAACTGATGAAGGTTATACACTTCAGGCGGTTCGATATAATAATGATGGAAGTCGTCATGAATCTCCAGTATTGGAAGATGAAACAATCGCCCCTGGACTAGAAAATACATACGTGTTCTCTGGAAGTGAAATAGAGATTGTGTCAGTAAATGATGCACCGTTGTTTGATTTTCTAACACCAACTGCAGAAACAGAGAAGGTTGATAAAACTTTTGATATTACTTGGATAGATGAAGATACGGAGGATGATGCGACGATTAAAATTTATTATGATACGGATGATGTGGGAGTAGATGGAATATTGGTCACTTCAGAAGTTTTCAGTGAAGATGATGAAACTGATCAATTTACTTGGGATACGAGCAATATAGAAGAAGGTGATTATTTCCTCTATGCTGTACTTGATGACGGGATAAATGATTTGGTAACCGTCTACAGTGAATATGCGTTAGATATTGATCATAATGAAAAGATCAAAGCAACGGTTTGGATGAATCCTAAAAAACTCAACGTGAAAAGTCATGGGAAATGGGTAAAAGGATTTATTGAACTTCCAGAAGAATTTGATGTGAATAACATCAATCTAAAACGGGTGAAATTTGTTGTGAACGGAAAACGAATTAAAGCTGACCAAAAGAAATCAAAAGGAGGAGACCAAAATAAAAATGGT
>CAZBBI010000231.1:0-1525 GCA_964490135.1 uncultured Candidatus Peribacteria bacterium | reverse complement strand
CACTATGAAATGTTTGCCGATGAGCCACCCTCTCAAGATTATAAGGGAGATTTAGGCGAAGAAATAGAGCTAAACCTTCTTGAAAATGATTTTGAATTTGAAACAAAAAAGGATTTTGATTCTTTTGATGATTCGGATGAAACATCTTTTCCATGGTTTAAAAGTCTTTTTGTGATTTTCCTTGGAGTGTATGGATATTTTTATTATAAATCAGAATCAGTTCGAAAAAATACACGAGTCGTTGTACGAGAAATCAAAAAGTATTTAATAATTTCTTGGAAATGGTTTTTGAAATATGGGGTTCCTTTCTTGAAAAAGACTGGATTATTGATTTTGAAATATGGAATACATTTTTTGAAAAAAACTGGATTGCTGATTCATAAATATATAAAGATTGGAATAAAATGGATAAAAGAGAAAAAGAAATAGTCAGCTATAAAGCTATAATTTCTTCATAATACCCCTAACTATTTCAACCTATCAACTAAAATCTGATAAATAGCTACAGCTACCTCATACCGAGTCATTTCTTTAGCTGGTTCCAATAAACTTGAAGACCGTCTTGGAAAAAGATTAAACTTATCCACATTTCCCACAAACGGGACAAACCATTGATTTTCTTCAACATCAGCAAACATATACCCTAAGTTTTTTTCTAAATTAAAACTATTAGTTAGCATCTTTAGAAATTCCACTGTATTAACATTTTTACTTGGCTTAAAAGTTCCGTCTGGATAACCATTCACGATATTCATCATATTGGCCGTAACCACATATTTCTCGTACCAAGAACCTGCCTGAACATCAGGGAATATTGATTCAACAACTTCTTCATTGATAGTTTTGTCTGCGCCCAAAAGTAAAAACTTTGTAATTTCCGCTCTATTAACCGCACGATCTCCTTTAAATTCTCCGTCTGGATATCCTCCAATAATTTCTAACGATCTCAAATAAGCCGCGGCAATACCTTCAAGTGAAGATGCGTCTGTATCTACAAAAAATTCTAAACTCTCCAAATCGATCAAATCTAATTCTTCTTCCGCAACTACTATTTCTTCAACTTCCGATATTCCTTTAACTTCTTTTAAATAAGTTATTTTGGTCGCCTCTCTTTCTTTTATTTCTGTTTTAAATTCCTGCACCTCTGCTAAAGCCTCTTTATCCGAATTATCTATTGTCTGAGGTGTTGCTACATCCACTTCAGGAATATTATTCTCTGGTAATGGATTTTCTAATTCCTCTGGAATTGGATTAATTCTTTCTTCTTGCTCCAAAACAATCGCATCAGGTAAATCTGGTATTTCTTCTATAATATTAGCTTCTTCCACCAAATCTACTTTTGAACCAAGTGTTCCGCTTAGTTCCATATCTTCTATCCCTACATCTCCTTTTGTCGTAATAAATAAAGCATCTTTAATTGATAAAGATTCATCTAACTTAAATCTAATAGATGTATCTAAAACTGGATCATTCCCAATATCTGCAAAAAGAGCAAAATAATTATCTCCACTTACCCAAACATCAC
>CAZBBI010000230.1:0-1534 GCA_964490135.1 uncultured Candidatus Peribacteria bacterium | reverse complement strand
GTTTTAAGTTCAGGATGACAGCAGACTAACTTGACCAAAATTTCTTTTTCAGCACAATCGAAGTGATGAAAAAATCATCCAAGAAATTTCGATCAGTAGCTATTTATTGTCATAATAAACCGCGAAAAGAAAAGGAAGAAATAGGGTTTATTCGTGAAATGTTGCGGTTTTTTCATAAAAATGGAATTAAGGATATAAGAGGGGATATACGTACGGTGTCGATGATGCAAAATACGATTCCTCTTATAAATGATGAATCTCGATATGATTTAAAAATTGGAATAGGAGGGGATGGAACACTTTTAAAAATGATGAGAACTCTCGTTAAAAATGACGGAGTTTTTTTAGGTATAAATTTTGGAACTTTAGGTTTTTTATCAGAACTTTGTCCAGATAATGCTATTGCCGGACTTAAAAAACTTTTTAAGGGAGACTATGCTTTAGATGAAAGAAATTTGATAAAAGTTTTTGTGTATCGAAAAAATGAAAAAGGGAAAAAAGAACGAATATTTATGGCGTATGCTTTAAATGAAATTGTTTTTGGACATGGCGGATTAGCTAGACTGACTAACTTTAATGTGAAATATAATAGAAGAACTCTTTCTACTTATCGAAGTGATGGAGTGATTTTTTCTACACCAACTGGATCAACAGCTTATTCGATGAGTGCAGGAGGACCAATTGTTTCTCCATTGCTTTCATCAATTTTAATTACCCCAGTGGCACCTCATACACTCACTCATAGACCAATAATTTTACCAGGAAAGGGGATTATTCACATGAATTTTGATTCGAGAGTTGATTCTATTGCTATGACTGTGGATGGACAGATTCATTTTTCACTGAAATCTACAGATGAAATATCTATTCAAACAGCTACTAGAAAAGCTAAGTTTGTTCGGATGAAAAAATCTCACTATTTTAAGACTTTGAGGAAGAAGTTAGGGTGGGGAAATTTGAATACTTAAATGTCAAAATCACCTTTCGGATTCTTACTTATTGATAAACCCGTGGGATGGACGAGTTTTGATGTGTGTGCGAAGTTAAGGAGAATTTTAGGAACAAAAAAAATTGGACACACTGGAACACTTGATCCATTTGCAACAGGACTTTTGATTGTGGCAGTGGGTAAAGCAACAAAATTAATTCCTTTTTTAGAAAAAGATCGCAAAGTTTATGAAACAGAGATTTTGTTGGGACATACATCAGAAACGCTGGACACAGAATCTGAAATAACGGAAATTAGTGATAGTAGTAAAAAAGTGTCGAAGAAAGATATTGAACAAATTTTGTGTTCAAATTTTTCGGGTAAAATTCAGCAAATTCCCCCTAAATATTCAGCCCTAAAGATTGGAGGGAAAAAAATGTGTGATATGGCGAGGAAAGGGGAAGAGTTTGAGATAAAATCAAGAGAGACAGAAATCTGTTCAGCAGAAGTTTTGAATTTTAAATTTTCAGTGGTGAATATTCGTTTAGAGGTTGCAGCGGGGTTTTATGTGCGAAGTTTTGCTAGAGATTTAGGAGAAGCTTTGGG
>CAZBBI010000229.1:0-1534 GCA_964490135.1 uncultured Candidatus Peribacteria bacterium | reverse complement strand
CCCACAACATCATTTCTTACCTGATATGTTAAAAGTGCACTTTCTGGAATACTGGCACTATCCCATTTACTAAAACGAGGATCATTAGTTCTGGTTTCTAATAAATAATAACTATCATCGTTTATATTGTATCTCTTAATCTTGTCCCCATACTGCATTGCAGATAGGGCTTTTACTTGATGATCACCTTTATTTATTATTTCTTCTCCAAGCCAGTTAAGATGTTTTTTACTAAAAGAAGTGAGTGCAACAGGTTTTTTCAGGAGCCCCATAAGAGCCCAATTTTCTATATCTCCTCCATATGTATCACATCCCGTTGCACGACTGTAGATATCACAAAGTGTTTTATTTATTTTTAGATTTCCTATGATATGTCCTATCTCATGTAACCAAGCATGAATTTCATCTTTTTCTGCCACTAGAGCAGTTAGTTTATTTCCATAAGCTAAAGTTCCCATATTTTTATCATCTTTTGATATTTGTTCACTATATCCTGGATGAATTACAGTAATGATATCTTGTTTACCGTCATCATTATAAATTCCTGACATCACAGAAACATCATTTAAAAACTCTATATGTTTTTCTTCTTCCGCGTTTCCTTCCCCATAATAAAAATTTGTTTTACTAAGTTTGTAATTTAGACCATTGTTATCAAAGACCTCAAACTCCAAGTCTACTAAACCACCGCTACAAACACCATTTGTATCACGCGCACCAAATGACTGTTCACACCAGTAATCCTTAACATCAGGAAGAATATTTGTTTCATAATAAGACTTGCCATGAGTAGGATCAAAACCCAAATCAGAGGGTTCAGCCAAAATCACCGCCACCTTAATTTTATTTGGACTTTCACAGGAAGCAGGGCGCCGAATATTAGTCGTTGGTAAATCTAATGCTAGTTGATCTAAATCCTGACAAAGAATATTTGGATTTCCTTCCAAAGAAAGATTATATAAATCCGAAAGAGAGCTAAGAGAAGATATTTCAGTAAGCCCTTTATTGTAAAGATTAAGATCTGTTAAATTATTGAGCCCAGTCAAAGGACTTATATTTGTAATTTTATTACCAGAAAAACCTAAGTATTTAAGATTATTCAGTGATCTCAATGGACTAATGTCAATAATCTCATTATATCCAAGTTCCAAAAAATCAAGATTATTTAATGACCTAAGTGGAGTAATATTTGTGATTTTATTCACAGGAATAGAAAGCTTTTCTAGTTTTGTAAGACTTCCCAATAGACTAATATCAACGATCTCTCCTGTACCGAAAAATAATCGTTTTAGATTTCTAAATGACTCAATTCCTTCTATATTTTGGATTAACTTATAACAAGAAAAAGACACCACTTCATCAGCATATTGGTCATGGATATCCCTGTTTACACATTCTTGAAGATTTTCATCTGGAAAATTAATCTCAGAAACAAGCAGTCCTGAAGACTGTGCAAGCACAGTGTTAACACCACCTGAAAAAACAAAAAGAAAACTAACCACCAAAGACGTTGTAAAAGCAAGAATAGTTACTG
>CAZBBI010000228.1:0-1551 GCA_964490135.1 uncultured Candidatus Peribacteria bacterium | reverse complement strand
AATTTACCAGCTAATACAAGTAACGAAATATCTCCTAATTTAGTAACTTTTTTTAAAAACTCCTGATTACTCTCATTTGTTTTTCTTATGATAGATGTTAATTCTGATAACAATGGAAAATGTGGATTTATTTTATAATATTTTTTCCTATTTTTCTCTTTCGAACGAAGAAGACCAATTTTTTCTAAATTTTCTAATTCCCTTCTTAACGAATTTATCTGTTCATCTAGTATTCTTGTCAGCTCTCTTATAAAGAATTCTCCATCTTGATTTAACAAGAATTGCTGCAACAACTTCACTCTCGCGCCGGAACCAAATATTTTCTTGAGCATATTTTTTGCACAGAATTACCTAAGTACAAAAAATGTATTCGATTTGCCTCATTAAGTCAAATCTTTTTTTGTTAAAATCACTAGATACTCCATTGATAAGGTAAATATCTGACTAAAAAAAACTAACATGAACTCAAATTTTACACTTCTTGAGTATTTTTTTTGTTCAAACTATATTAACTGTATACAATTATTATTCATAAAAAGAATAGTGGAACCCTACAACAAAGTCTATTATATCTTTTACAAATACAAAAATAACTGATATAATATAGGGATTTTTAAGCAAATGAAAAACAAAATAAATACTTTTAAATTAAGACAATGGTTAGCCAAGACCAAGCGTCTTTCCCTAGAACAAAAACGTCATTTCTTAGGTAATTTCGACGAACTAAATCCGTCTCAATTACAAGAGTTATATGCGTTTTCTAAAACAAAAAAATCAGATGAGCCGACAAAAGTAATTGATACCTATGTTGGCAAAAAAATTAAAGGATTGGTTAAAATTATTCTTATTTTTTCAATACCGATTTTAATTTGGAATACTTATTCAACTCCTTACGGAATATCGATTCTATCCTTCCCGGGTAGTATTTGGCAAACACGACAATCATTAAATCTTTTAAAAAAGGAACTCCCCTCTTATCATGATTTAGTAATAAACAATATTGATATACTAAGCTTTAAATACATTGAAGTTTCCGGAAGACATGATGGTTATGCACAAATGACAGATGATGGGATTATAAAAGTATCTTTACTTACTCAACACAAAGTTACCCCTCCCTATCTTGCTGGAGCGCTAGTTCACGAAGCCTGTCATGGAAAACAATTTCATGATAAACGAATAAACATGAGAGCTTCTTTAGAAAAAGAACCTAGACAAAAAATAGAACACGAATGCCTGCTTCTACAAATCCATACAATGGAAACATTAAAAGATGATCCAAGCACTATTAAATATTTCAAAAATACTGGACACGGAACTGGTATTTATGGAGATACTTGGCTATCTGCCTGGAAAGGTGGTGATACCTCTATGGGACTTATGGATTTATTACCAAAAGATAAAAGAACAGAGTGGAATGTCCCTGGATTTGAGAAAGATGGCATTAAAAAAACCAAAGAATCTAAAAAAAGAGAAGAGAACATAGATAATAAAGATAAGGCAGAAGAAAATCCTAATAATAAAACTAAATCAATTGAAAGTTCGAAAGAG
>CAZBBI010000227.1:0-1574 GCA_964490135.1 uncultured Candidatus Peribacteria bacterium | reverse complement strand
CTTACTAGCTGATGAGCCAACTGGTGCACTTGATTCTATTTCTGGAGAAGAGATTATGAAAATTTTCATGGATCTAAAAAAACAAAACAAAACTATTGTTATGGTTACCCATACAAAAGAAGTCGCAAAATATGCTGATCGAGTTATTTTTTTAAAAGATGGGCAAGTTGTTGATAATAATTACCAATTAAAATAATCAAAATTTAATGAAGCTCTCTATTTTTAAAATGGCTTTCAAGGCATTAATTTCTAATAAAATACGAAGTATTCTTTCTATTTTAGGAATTATTATCGGAGTTTCAACGGTTATTATTGTGGTAGGCATCGGTCTTGGTGCCCAAGCACAAATAGAAGAACAATACAAAAACTTAAGTGTTACTTCTATTATTATAAACCCTGTAAATACGGCAACATCCTTTTCTAAATTAGGAGAAAAAGACCCAATTGCTATTAAAGAAAAAGCTGAATTTGTTTCCGATTCTACGGTTTTAACTCAGGGTAAATTGACTGTATCTTATGGGAAAGAAAATTCATCACTAACGATACTGGGAACTGAAAAAAATCTTTTTGAGCTTTCTCATTTAGGCCTTTTAGCTGGAAGATATTTTGAAGATTCTGAAATGAAAAACAGAGGAAAAGTTACTATTTTGGGAAATGGAGCTTTTGAAGAATTGTTTGGAAATATCGACCCAAAAATCGCATTAGGAAAAACTATTAGTATCGGAAAAAATAGAGTAGAAATCATTGGTGTTTTAACGCAAAGTGGATCATCAATTGGCCCAATAGCCTTTGATGATTCTGTTTTTACTCCTTTTACCACTGCTTCAAAAAAAATACTTGGATCAGCTGGAACTATTCGGATCATTGCTCTTGCCACGGAAATAGAAACTATTCCTTTTGCTATGGAAGAATTAGGAAATATCCTTCGTGAAAATCATCGACTAAAACTTAGTCAAATGGATGATTTCAGGATGAAAGATCAAGGAAGTAAAGTAACTGCTGCCAAAGAATCAGCTGAAACTATGACTATTCTTTTAACCGTAGTTGCCACTGTAGTTCTTATTGTTTCTGGAATTGGAATTATGAACGTTATGTTAGTTACCGTTTCAGAACGAACCAAAGAGATTGGTGTATTAAAAGCCATCGGAGCAAAACAAGCTGATATATTAATCCAATTTTTGGCCGAAGCTATTGTTTTAAGTCTTGGTGGTGGAATTTTAGGTATTTTATTTGGACAAGCCTTAATCCCTGCCCTAAATACCCTAGATGGATTCTTTGTAATTCATTCTGTTGTCGGTGTTGTTTTAGCTTTTTCTTTCTCTGCTATTGTTGGTGTAATTTTTGGATTTTATCCTGCTTGGAAAGGAAGTAAACTTGATCCCGTAGATGCGTTAAGAAGTGAGTAGGATTTATTTTTTATGTAATAACACCGCTTGAATAGCAATAAGTTGTTTATTTAATAGTAGTAATAAATAAAATACAAAATAACCGCTAAAAACAAGAGCATGGTCTGACTCTTGAAAAAATTCAACAAGATTTATATCTAACTTATTTTGCATAAAAATAAAATAAAG
>CAZBBI010000226.1:0-1584 GCA_964490135.1 uncultured Candidatus Peribacteria bacterium | reverse complement strand
TCTCCATTTCTCTTAAAAAAGGATTATCAACTTCATATCCCATAAATGCTGTCACTAAATACCCAGGGGCCTCTTCTACGGCTTCTCGAAAAGCCCCTAACTCCGGTGCTACATCCTTTTTAAATTCTTCAAACCCTTTCAATTTAGCACTTCCTTCAAAAAAATTATTTAAATGAGTAAATGCGAAATTTAATGTATTCATTCGCGCTGGATATATGCTATTACACCGATCCAAAATTGTTTCAACCTCTGAACGCTTCAATCGATTCATACTCATTTTTACAATAAAATTCATCGTAGGAATATCCGAGCCATTTTTCTTAATTTCTTTTATAAAACGCTCAGAATTATAATCTAACCAGAAACGATTTTCCAGTGAGCGCATTCTACAATATGTCTCCGAATAGTTGAGAATAAATGAATTTACTTTTTCTGCATTAGCTTCTTCATTCTCTTCCGCTACAACCTCTTCTAGTTGAGCTTCTGTTTCTAGTAATTTTTTAGCAACTTTATTTTTTTCAACTTCTAAACTTTTTACTTTCTCTATAGCATCAATTTCATTTTTCTTTGATACGACAATTTCATCTTTTTTAACAATCTCATAATCACACCCCCAAAGAATCATTGAAAAGCCGAAAACAAAAATTAGTTTTTTCATTAAATTTAGCCTACCAAATAAACCATAAAAATCAAAAGCAAGACTTAATCTTATCTTAATCTAGCTCACAAACTACCCTATATCTCTATTGATTTTCTTCGGCTAGTTTCCTAGCAAGATAATTCCAGACTTGTGTATAAATAGATCCTAATTCCCCCCACAGTTCTTGATTTTCCATAATCACTCTTACCAAAGGTCTAAATCGAGCATCAATTTCTTTCTGAGGTGGATAATCCTCTCCATTTAATAATTCCTTTGCATATTGTAAATTATTTTTCATTTTCTCTATATCTGAAATTTCTACTCCTTGGAGATTCCCGGCCTCCAACAAAAGAAGAGCCTCATCAACCCAGCTTTCACAGTGAACCAAGTTTTCAAAGAAAGGAATATCTTCTAACCTTGGTTGCAAATCATTACTGTTTTCAATTCCCATCTTGTAATTTTTTAAAGAAAAATAGATAATTAATAATCAATAGTCCTTTCCATACTTACAAAATTACTAACTTTTGCATAAATTTCGCCTAGAACTCCCCAATTTTCTTCGTTCTCCATTATTTCCCCAACTAAAGGCAAAAAACGAGTATCTACATCTTCTTGATCTGGGAATTCTGTACTAGGTTGTAATAATTCTTTTGCATATTCTAAATCATTTTTTGCCTTTTTCAGCAATTCAGGTTTTATATCCATAAACTCATTTACATCTAACATAAGTAACGCTCTATCTACATCTTCTTCACAATGATTAGGATTTTCATAAAAAGGCTCATCTTCAAGTCTTGGTTGTGAATATTGATTGAATTCATTATTATATAAAGTACGTGAAAAATCTCCTCCTGGAGCCATTATATCTAAACCCTCTCCATAGTTTGAGTAGGCGGTTTTATTACCAAGATCGTTCACTGCTCCCACAGACATCACACTAGAAA
>CAZBBI010000225.1:0-1608 GCA_964490135.1 uncultured Candidatus Peribacteria bacterium | reverse complement strand
TGTATATTCTGGACGATCAGCCTCATCTAGTAACTGTTCATCTTTTGGACCACCAACAGTCAAAACTGACAATACTTGAGTTTCTCCTCTCTGGAAAAGACCAACACCATGTGTACGAGGAAGAAGTCCAACTTCTGTATAAAGTGGTCTAATCTCATTTGGTTTTCGTCCATCAACTCGCACTCCTTCTTCTAAAATTCTTTTTCGTATACTTTCTCCAAAGTTTTTACTGAAATAGTTTTTTAAAGCTTTTTCAGTCAATTCTTCAGCTGCTATTTTGTCTGCAGCTGCTTCTAACATTTTATCTTCTAAAATATGTAGTTTTGCCTTAATCTCTTTTTTCTTTTTCCCAGATACAGTCGCGTAATCACTATCTGAAAAGAAATTATTTACAAATTCTTCAGCTGCTTCAGATTCTTCTTTAAAAGTCGCCTCAAAAGGAGTTATATCAAATTCTTTGATGAATTCTTTTTGTGCCTGACAGATAGTTTTAATATTATCATGTGCAAAGGCTAGGGCTTCTACCATTTTCTCATTAGAGATCAAGTTTGCTCCCGCTTCTACCATCAAAATTGCTTCTTCCGTACCAGCAACCAAGAGATCAAGATCTCCATGTTCTTCTTGCTCAAAAGATGGATCAAGTATGAACGCTCCATTGTCATCCATTCCCACTCGAACAGCTCCAATCGGTGCCTCAAACGGAACTCCAGAAAGCTGAATTGCCATGGAAGTAGCGTTCATAGCCAACGCCGAAGCTGTATGTTCACCATCTCCTTGAAGAAGTGTACATATAATCTGAACTTCATTCGTCATTCCTTTTGGAAACATTGGTCGAATTGGTCGATCAATCATCCGTGCAATTAATAAGTGAGCATCACTTGCTCGTCCTTCTCGTTTCATAAATCGAGAACCTTTTATTTTACCAGTTGCGTAAAATCTTGCCTCAAAATCTACAACCAAAGGGAAAAAATTAATTCCTTCTCTAGCATTTCCAAGTCCTACTGTTGCCAGAAGTCGCGTATCTCCGTAACTACAAAAGATACTTCCTTGTGCTTGTTGAGCCATTTTACCATGCTCAAAAGTCAGTGTTTTACCACCTAATTCTACTGAATGCGTTTTAATATCATGCATCAAAATAATAAATAAAAAATATTGAAGAATTTTTTATCTTATTCTTTGTTGTTCTGAACTTGTCTGAAAGCAAGCACTTACGCTCAGATAAATCCAGGAGGCAACAAATAAAAGACTTAAAACTCAAAAAAATTATATTTAAAATTTAAAAAAGAGCAAAGAAATAGATTCTTCAACTCCTTTTTTAAAAGTTATATTTATTGCTAAAAATAAGTCGACCAACAACTCGTTAAGTCTTACTTATTTTCTCAACCCAAGATCCTTGATAAGTGTTTGATATGCTTTTGTATCGTTCATTTGAAGATATCTCAATAATTTTCTTCGTTGCCCAACCATACCTATCAGCCCTCGTCGAGAGTGTTTATCTTTCTTATGTGCCTTAAGATGATCTGTCAGTGAGTTAATTTTCTCAGTTAAGATTGCAACTTGTACTTGCGGAGATCCTGTATCTTTACCGTGAGTTTGATGTTTTGTGAT
>CAZBBI010000224.1:0-1613 GCA_964490135.1 uncultured Candidatus Peribacteria bacterium | reverse complement strand
CTCAATGAGTTTGAAGTATTTTTTCTTGCTAAGCTTTCAATGTATTTTGTTAATTTTTTCAAATGAACAAAAGATACATCTGTTATATAACCTTTTTGCTCAATTTTTACTTCTAGATAACTCTTATCTCCAAAGGAGCCAAAAGGACTTATTTTGATGAGACCCGCGGTTTCTTCTTCTATGATTTTCCCTCTTTTGTGAAGAATGTTACCTCCTAATCTTTTTTCGATTTCAAAATCTAAAATTTTAATAAAGTTTCTTTTCAATACATCAAAAAACATTTCTTTCTTTGCTTCTTCCATTTCATGATCTTTAATCAAAATTTTTATGGTGCTTCCGAGGAAGTAGATTGTGCATAAAGCTAAAATCCCAATTACCAATATGCCACCAATAAGATTTATTTCACCCCATAGAAATATGAAAAAGACTAAAATCTCCGCAGTCAGTAATGGGAAAAAGTGGCTTTTGTATAGTAACACTCGACCCTTATCGGGATCATTCTTATCAATCAAGCTCTGTGCCACAAAGAAAGCCAATCCAACGAGGACAGCCCCTATTCCTGCGTGTATAGCAATTAGGTTCTGGTAATGATTCTCAGTAACGCTTATCTGTGGAATTCTGACATCAGGTAAATTTGATATTATGCTTTTAGCACATACGAAAAAGTCATAAGAAAAGAGATTTTTAGGTAGAAAAGATGCCATCCATATTATTATTCCAGGATGGACAAGAACAAACCCTGCTAGAACCCACAAAAAAATGATTCCAAAAGATCTAAAAGAAGGGATCCATAGAGGTTCTTTCTTCCTGTTTAGTATTTTTTGTAGCTTTTTATCGGTTTTTTTCTCCTGTTTAACTAATTGAGCAAGAGATCTTTCAAGTTTTATAAACCCTAGTTTTTTAACTGATTCTATGAAATACTTTTTTATCATTCCTATGTTTTATAAAGAGAGAGATTTTTTTTGGCAGTATTCACTAACAAAAGCAAGTCATGATTCATGGTAAGTGGGACGCTAAGAGCGGTTAGAGTATGAGCTCTAAAGCTTTATCCTTTTTTGACCAAGGTATCGGTTCATGATCCAACACTCCAGAAAGCCCTTGCAGATATGGGGTTAAATCTTGCTTTTTTTTATGATAAATTGGATTTTGATCATCAAATATAGCAAGTCTTTTGGCCAGCATGGGAGTTCCATTTAACATTTCGTAATCAGCTTTTACGTTGTTGATCTGACTTTTATAAAAATAAAATTTCCCGCCTCCAAGGAATTGAATTGTGTTAACGCTACTACCTTGCTGGACAATCAAATCAATTCTCTTCATTAGACCAAAAGATTTGTTTCTAAGAACAGAATAATTAGTACGTCCGGCAAATCTCTGCTCAAAATATTCCTGCCCAGTGACCCGAAAGTCGCTTGCAGACTCGTCTTCTACTTCTTCTAAATTTAACTCTGTTTTATCAAAACTTGTAGTTCTTAATCCACTTAAAAACTGGGAACCAAATTCAGCTATTTCAAAGACACAATTAGGTAAAAACTGTACATCATTAGTTTTTTTGAAATAAAAGATTTTATTCCCAACTTCTTTTTTTGAGATCTCATAATCATGCATATAGC
>CAZBBI010000223.1:0-1620 GCA_964490135.1 uncultured Candidatus Peribacteria bacterium | reverse complement strand
CAAACGGAAATATTCTCTTCGTTGATTGTGTTACCACGACCGGCATCTTTAATTGCCTGAATTGATCGATCATACGTATTATCAAGATCGATAAATAGCATTTTTCTTTGTAGACTCGCGGTAAGGGATAAATTCGTCTTACCTGCACCAGGCTGTCCGTAGATAAAATTAATAGTTGAGATTGGTGTAGAGGATTTTTCGGTCCCCTTTCTGAATTTAATTGCGTTCATGTTTTTTTAGTTAATAGCTGCTTTTAATTTCTCTAATTAGATCGTTAATCTTTTTGGTAGTAGCCGTTTTTGCTGGACAGTAAACTGCTCCACCACCTTGTGTCTTGAGTTTTGTTTTTAGGATTAATTTCTTAAAAAATAATTCTCTTACTATTCCCGACACCATCGTTCTATTTTTTTCGTGACCCACTATCTTCGCAATCTCTGATATAGAGAAACTTGACTGCCATTGGCCAAAGAATATTTCTCGCACTAGCGTTCCTCTTGTACCTCTACCAAAAACGAGACTAAGTCTTGTGTGTTCATCCATTTTCTTGATGTTTGTTAATAAATACTGACGGAAATAATGTACGGAAAAAAAGTAAGAAGTCAATCGGAAAGTATACTTTTATCACCTAAAAGTCCCCATAGTTGCACTGGAAGCATTGTAGCCCTAAGTCTCGCCACATTCATAAATCTTCCATCAACCACTAAGTATTTATAGAATGAAGCTATTTTTAAAAATTTATTTTTATTTTGATCTGAGTCTATTCGAATGTAGAAATCTAAAAATTGCTCATAGCCCTCTGGAAAATACTTATCTAAAACATCAAAGGACAATTTTAAAAATTTATCTTTATCATCTAAATAGCGATGATCATCTTTTTTATTTATATTCATTTTTAATTTTTCCATAAAAATCATCACACCCATTAATCCCTCCAAACTCAGAGCTATTACTCCTACAATTAGCTCCACTCTCCCCTACCCTTATACAATTCCCTATATATAAAGCACCTGCTCGAGTACACCCTTCAATTGGCTTTACACTTGGCCCATTATTATTAATTGAAAATAATCTTTTCCACTGCATATCAAAATCCACCTCTGAATTCTCAATGTACAAGCACTCATTTTCTTTTGGACTAAAAAATATTGATTCTAACGAAGCTTCGGATCCAAACAGACCACCTTTGGTTGATATTTTTTGTTCAATATCTTTTTTATGCCTTAAACATTCTTGATTCCTATCAAAAATAGCCTCCTTCTTGGAGTCTTCGTTACTATCTCTATTCGCAACATAACGCGCTAAATCTTCCCCTTGAGGGGCTATCTGCGGCTCTCCTCCCCAATATTCCCGTATCTGTTCTTCCGTTAGTCTACTAGCCCCCCCCTGAGACCGCTCATCTCTCTTTTTTTCTATTTTGATAGGTAGATACTCAATCTGTAATTCTGTAAAAGATTTTTCTTGATTATTACCTATTGCGACAATTTTATATGCATTTATACCTTGTTTCATATTCCCATAGTTAGAATTTGCAACATAAGAAAATGAAGTCTCGCCAGGTTTGAACTTCTTTAAACGAAAACCATTAATTTCTACAGCTTGGACCCGACTATCTACCGTCCC
>CAZBBI010000222.1:0-1630 GCA_964490135.1 uncultured Candidatus Peribacteria bacterium | reverse complement strand
ATTGTTCATCGGTTGCGCCTAATTTAGCAAAAAGATCAAAAACTTGATCAACCACCCATTCAGGTCGACTAGACGACTTATCAATTTTATTAATTATTACACATACTTTTTTTCCTAGTTCTAATGACTTTTGTAAGACAAACTTAGTCTGTGGCATAGGTCCTTCATACGCATCAACTAACAAGAATGTAACATCCACTGTCCGTAAAATCCGTTCAACCTCTGATCCAAAATCAGCATGTCCTGGTGTATCAACAATATTAATTTTTGTCCCTTTATACTTAATAGATGCATTTTTTGCATAAATCGTGATACCACGTTCTTTTTCTTGATCATTACTATCCATCGCTCGTTCTTCAAGCTGTTGGTGTTCATCTTTCTCTTCGTCAAGTTTTAATAACTCGTCTACCAAGGTTGTTTTACCGTGATCCACGTGAGCAATGATGGCGATGTTTCGTATTTCAGTCATGATTTTTTTAAGTCTAAGAGGTTGATAATCCATAATAAAACGAATTAATCTCATAGTTTTTACTTGTGGAATAAGAAATGTCAAAGCAGAAATAAAAAATCAAGTAGGTTGTTCTAAAAATAAGTTACTTAAATATTCATCAAGCTATTTCTTCTGTCATTGGTGATAAGATTCTTCCCAAAAAATTTCGTGTTTGCACAAAAAGTCTTTCTTCTGCCATCATTCCCTGACTAACTGCATTTGATACAGAGGTTGTCAATTCTAATAACCATTCATAGGCTTTTTGGGGATCTCTAGATTCTATTTCTTCAAATAAATCCGTCATTATATCTCTTGCCGTTTCCTGTTCATGTAAATCACGTATTTTTCCAGAAACGATCTCCACTAGACTATCTGTTATACCTTGTACGCCCTCTTCTCCAAAAACTTGGGTTTCTTTAAATTCCAATAATACCCCCGCTGGACGCTCTTTTAAACGCTTCTCAAAAGCCTGTTGAAGCGCCTCAGTAAAAATTCCTCCTTGATCCCAAGAATTATTAAAATCTATATTGCTGCTAGCTTTGTTGATTAGATAATTAAAATTAATTCCCAATTTAATACATTCTTTTTCTAGTATCTCTACTTTACCTTGATTTTCTGGTGAAACAAAAAGGCTTTCACCCCTCATGCGAAATTTTGATATCAAAACGGAAGGCAGATATTGCTCAAGCGAAAGTAATTCGTTTGTACGGATTTCTGATGTACGTTTTTTCATGGTAATTTTAGATAAAGAGACAGGATAAAAAATCACCATAAATTATTATTAATTCAACAATATCTGTAAATCCTCTAAGTTAATGAGAACTTAATACAAAAAACCGTTTTTCCGCTTATATCCGATATATTTAACCAAAAATTTACAAAAAGATTCTTGCTAATCTAATTTGATCATAGTCATATTTTCCTTTCAATTCCCGGTGAAGAAGTCCTAGTTTTAGTTTTCCGTTTTGATCATAATCTTCATCAATAGATTTTTTCCTGCAAATTTCTTCTGCTTTTTTCACGACTACAATTAGTTCTTCTTTTGGTCTAAGCTGCGTGAAATCCATACTGGGATGATCAATTATAAGTTTTTCAATATGCTTAACAACGGTGTTATGTGTCATATCACGTATCTCAATT
>CAZBBI010000221.1:0-1637 GCA_964490135.1 uncultured Candidatus Peribacteria bacterium | reverse complement strand
ATACTGAATTTTCATTTTCGCCTGCAAGACCGAACTCAACGTCCCAGCTACAATCGTCAATGCCATGGAAAGCCCTGTTATCCAAATCCCCTGCTGTACCATATCCGAATAATTGGGAATAAAACCAGCTAAGATTCCTGCCAAAATTGTGGCTGTGATAATAAAAATCAGACGAATCGAAAGTATATTCCCAAGAATTTTTTCTACATGATTCTTGTCTTTTGTATTTGAATTTTTGCTCATATCTCGTACAGCAATCGCAAAAAGCCCCATATCGGCTAGTATCCCAAAAAATGCTAAAAACTCATACGCTGTCACATACTCCCCATAAAATCCTCTACCAAAACCCGAAACGATTTTGACTACAAAAAATGCTGCAAATACTGTTAATACTTTACCTAAGAATTGTGCAAAAACATTCGTAAGGACTTTTTTCATTCCTCAGAAGTTTAAAGTTTAAAGTTGAAAGTTCAAAGGGAAATATAGAATTAGGATTAAAAAATATAGAATTTGACAAAAATAAATTACCACTTAATATGATAAACAACTACATATTAATTAATCCCTTTTATCGAATGTATCCAAATAATATAACAAGCGGTCCTCTTGCCAAAAAGCAAGCCGAAAACGAAAGACTAGAAGGCTTAACACAAGAAGAAAGAGATCACGAAGGTCATGTTCAAGCATTAGCTGAATTAGAAGTCAAACATAAAATCACAGAAGGTGCCCTTGTAAAACAATATTTTTTCGTATCAGATCAAGTAGATGGTACAGCTTCACGAGCATTAAAAGTAGCATTACAAGGAATCCCTCATACCAATTAGGCTATTCCGCACTTTTCTTAACTGATTTTTGCAAGTTATTCCAATCATAGGCAAACTTGTAGTTTTCGAATGCTCGGACAATAGTAGCAAAAAGTTCCCAAAAATTACCTTCCGCAAAACAAAATGCGTTTCCTTTTTCTGCTTGGGCATTAAAATTTTCAAGTCCATCACAAAAAGGAGTAATAGGTACAATCCCCTTTTTCATAACCTTTTTTATTAGTGACTTTTCTGGTTTTGATAAAAATAAAATCACATCACTTTGTGATATGATCTTTTTTTCATTTTGAGGAGTCTCCTCTAGGATTTCAAATTGTCCTTTATATTTATCCGAAACATCCATGAGCCTTTTTTGATTTTTTTCGTCTCCTAACGCTAAAACCGATACCACAAACCCAAGTTCACACATAGCTTCAAGTGAGTGCGTAAATATATCAGATTTATCTGGTGGAGTCACCATACCGATACGAAAATGTTTAGTTGCGAACTTAGTCGTCTTTGTTTTTTTCATAACTGTTTTCATTCGGATTGTTTGGTTAGAAATCAGATCATTATAGCAGATTTTTATGACTTTTTCCAATAAAAGTTGTTGTAAAATGGTAGAATCGTGGAGAAGTAGATAAGTGGCATAATGTGATAGTTATTATGTAAATTTGATAAATAATTTTTATTTTAGATACTTAAATATGACTAAGGCGTGTTTTAAGTTATATCCGTGCATCTTGGCTTTAAGTGAGAAAATTGAAATTATTTATCAATTGATTATATTTAGGCAAAATGAAAAAATTTCTCCTTATCGATGGCTATGCTATGATG
>CAZBBI010000220.1:0-1649 GCA_964490135.1 uncultured Candidatus Peribacteria bacterium | reverse complement strand
ACAATCAACGTATATAACTGCATCATAGATCTCTTCCTGAAAATCTTTTTTAACTTCATCTGTATGCGCCATAAATTGATACTTTTTAGGGACTCCATCAATACAAGCTATGTCAACATCATGTCCAGCGTTTTTAAATGCTATATAAACACCTAACGCTCCACCGAGGGTATCTCCATCAGGATTTCCATGAGCTAGAACTATCATTTTAGGATTATCAGCCAAATATTTTTTCAAATTAGCTAGATCTTTTTCTTCTATAATCGATTTTGTCTCTTTTATCATGAGTTTTTGTGCTTTTATATTCTCTAAAAAATACACTAGACTCTATAATACATAATTCTCCATAACTTGTCAAATTTAATATTTATATTTTTATATATAAAAACAAGATATTTATCATTACTTATAATGTTTTAATTAATTATTAGTTATTTCCCGCAGTAAGCCGCTTTTCTATAGGATTTGTAAGGTCGACCAGTGTTTCTTCAATAAGAACTTGTAATTCTCCTCCAAACTCTCCAATTTTACCTTCTTTCGAGGCTGCTTTGTGCGCAAATTTTGAAGATAGATGCAAATACTCAATTCCTTCTAATGATTTCCCATACTGAAAATAACGAAGAGATTCGACTAGATATTCCATAGATTTCGAAATAGCCTTTGCTGCTGCTGCATCAGTGTTATTTTTCGTTCGAATTAAGGTATCATTTAATTCTAAAATTTTATGTAAATGAACTTGAGCTTGTGTCATTTTTTTCTCTCGAACAAGAAATAAAAACTGCTGAATCTCTGCTTGTATCTCAACTATCATTTTTGTTTCTTTGTTTCCATGAAAAATTCTTAATTGCCGATAAGTCATCCTCGCAACTTCTCGTCTCGTCAACATTTTATTTGGACGATAAAGTCCATTAGAAGGAAGTGTTGCAATTTGATATTTTTTTGCATAAGCGAAATATGGCTTAAACCAAGCTTCATTTGGAATATCTAAAGCTACACTTCTAACACTTTGAAATTTAGTTTTATCAATTCGTGTAGAACGAAATAAAAAACCAAGAAATTCTGCCTTACTTACAGCTTGTTCCGGGCGAAAATTAGAATTGTTATTTTGAATAATACTAACATCAACACCTCTAGCCACAATAGATGCATACCAAGAATTTGGGTCAACATCATTAAAATAAGTGTTACCAGAAAATTCTGCTGGAATAACAATTCCTCCAGATCTCATGGCAATCGTTAATGCTTCTGCCCTAGAAACAAATTTTTCTGGATAAAAATTATTATCTCCAAAACCTTTCATTACCTTTATATCTTGAAGATGCAAAAATATATCTCTCTGAGGATCTCCCTCACTAATATCATAAAAAGCCAATAAATTAAAAAACGGAACAACGCTGAAACAAAAAACTGTAAGAATCTTGATCAACTTGCTCATCATCTTTGAGTATAATTCTTGTTCTTCATTGGTCAAATTTTTTGTACAATAAAACTCAAGATTCAGGCTGATATTCTGTAATTAATACATAATACTAATGTTTTGCAAGCTGTCTTTGTTGATTAAATAATCACTTAAAGGTAAAATGTTCGGATTTTTATAAAAATAAAAAAAATGCAAAAAATTTGGAAATATTTCAATCAAAGTTTGGTGC
>CAZBBI010000219.1:0-1672 GCA_964490135.1 uncultured Candidatus Peribacteria bacterium | reverse complement strand
GACCTCTTCCCCGTTTAACGTCTTAGGACAATGAAATAACATAAAAAATCCTGCATCCGTCGGACAAGACAATTTAAATCCAGCATTTTCAAAAACAGGAATCGCTTTAGCTAAACGTCGTTCATACATCTTCTGAATATCACTAATTTCTTTTTCACTTTTTGACATCCCAAAATACGCCTCACATGCTACTAAGGCTGGACCAAATGGTCCTGAATCTGCATTTCCTTTTACCTTAGTTAATTCACTGATAAAATCCTGACTTCCAATCGCCGCACCCAGTCGCCACCCACAAGCTGATAATGTTTTTGAAATTGAAAAATACTCTATCCAATCCAACTCTGGATAATTTTTTGCTACCTCACAAAGTGGCGTATGATCTTTATGCGTCAGACTCGTATAAGCCGCATCATTAACCAATCTTATCTTACCTTGAATACAATATTTGATCAGCTTTTCCCAGTCTTCATAACTAGCTCCGGCAGGACAAGGGTTCCCTGGTTTTACCGTAATAATCATTCGTGGTGGGTTTTCTAATTTAGGAAGATTTTCTAAATTTAATTTAAAATTATCTGCTGACATAAGTGGCCAAACATAAGCATCTTCTCCTATATATTCTGCCCAAGTTCCAACCAAATCATAAGCTGGAGATGTACGTACAAAACCATGATTTTTATAAGAAACATCAGTTCTATTTGCTCCACATGAAATAGGCAAAAGCCCAAGCATTGGCTTTTCTCCCGGTAAAACTAGACTATCTAAATGTTCATACTGATCTATATCCACTCCAGCAATACGTTTCACCATATTCCGACAAAAATTCCCTGGATCACGATTATCCCAATAAGTATGAATTGCACTATCATCTTTTTTTACAACTTCAGCCGCAAGATTCCGCAAAGTTTCTGGTGGACACGTATCTGGCTCCCCCACTGCTACATTTATACTTGAACCTTCTCCATTTTCAGCTTCATATTCTCGCACATAACGCTTAATTCGCTGAAAAAGATTTTCGGGACTGTCTCCTAAGTATTTCATTTTTTAAAAATTTAATGTCGCAAAGTAATCATCATAAGTTTCAGCTCGACGAATCATTTCGAATGAGCCATCTTTTTTTAGTAAAAATTCTGCTGAACGCAATTTTGCATTATATTGAAACCCCACGGCATGACCATGTGCACCAGCATCATGAATGACCAAAATATCACCAATATTAATTTTGGGCATCATTCGATTAATTGCAAATTTATCGTTATTTTCACAAAGAGATCCAGTAATATCATATTTATGATCTACTGGTTCATTTCCTCTCCCCAATATTGAAATATGGTGATATGCTCCATATAGAGCTGGTCTCATCAGATTTGCCATGCACGCATCAACCCCAATGTAATCTTTGTAAGTATTTTTCTCATGCAAAACAGTCGTTACCAAATATCCATAAGGACCAGTAATATATCGCGATAATTCCATTACTATTTTAAATTCAGGATGTCCTTTATTTATTAATTTTTCTTGATAAAGTTTCTTCATTTTATCAGAAGAGAATTCCCCTTCCTGAAGGGATAGCTTGGTTTCTAGTTCTTTTAATTTTTTGAGAGCTGTTGCCCCCTCTTCCTCTGTTCCGCTTTTTAATTTGCGACGTATTCTGTTAAGTCTGCTTTTATACTTC
>CAZBBI010000218.1:0-1678 GCA_964490135.1 uncultured Candidatus Peribacteria bacterium | reverse complement strand
TTTATTACAGATTGGTTTATACCCTCAACAAAATGTGCAAAATTTTCAATGCTTGAAAAGATATGAGAAATCCCTTCTTTTATTTTGGAAGCAACCCCTAATGGATCTTTTTTTATCTCATTAGCGACCTCTCCCTTTTCCATTAAACCATCAATCACCCCTGCATTAAACCGTTCTAAATGATTTCCATTTTTATTTGCACCTACAAAATTATAAAGATAATCTTTTGCCTCTGCTAAAGATCTATCCATAGCATCATCAAGACCATCTCTTTCTTCCTCTTCAGTTTTAATATGTTCATTATAAAGCCTCTTGTACTCTTCAAATTCCCTTTGTATTTTATCCTGTCCAGCCTGTATATTTTCTGGAGTACGTTCAGTTTTTTCTATTAAACCACTTTCTTGTTTAAGTGTTGAAGATAATTCTGTCATTCAAGAATTATACCATAAAATAAAGCATATTTGAAACATATTAGTGTTTAAGAATTAATCTTATTTTAATTTCATTCCCCCAAGAACTCCCAGACTCTCCGCCATAAAAAAATCGCATGCACCCCTTGTGGGTTCATGCGATTTTTTAATTTGCGCAGTAAATCGAGATGGAAATCGAACCAGGGTTCGCGCTAAAGCCAAAATCTTATGACCAAAAGATAATAAAAGATTTTGTGCTGTGCTCTCTGTTCCCGACAAGTCGGGATAAAGAGTATCCCTATCTCCGCCACAAATCTGCACGCCATTATGCGGTGTTTGAATAATTGAGTGCCATTTTAGCAATCCGCCATAAAAAAACTTATTTTTTCTGGAGTAAGTTTTTTTAGTTTGGTATTATTTTAATTCTCTTCATAGTAATATGAGTAATCGATTCCTTTCATAAACATTTCACGACTATTAATTTCATCAGTTAAAGCATTTTTTATAAGATTCTTTATTTCGGTACTGTTTTTTGGGCTTTGTATCATGGCATTCATATAATTGTTTTTGCCTATACCGCTCCAATCGACGCATTTTTTCAGGTGCTTTTTTAAAATTAGATCGAGCCAAATACGGGTACTTCGACCATTACCTTCCATAAATGGGTGAGCAATATTCATTTCTATGTATTTATCGGCGATCTGCTCAAAAGTATCTTCAGGCATTTCTTGAACCTGTTTAAGAGTCTCGCCTAAATACTGTACTATCGCAAACTGAAAACCACCTTTTGCAATATTTTTTTGTCTAATCTGCCCTGCAAAATCATACAAGCCACCAAACAAGTATGCGTGAACTTGTTGTAAACCTTTAGTTGTACCGACTTCAATGCTATCGATGAAAGAACTTTCAAACAAGGCGTAGGCTTTTGTTTTGCTTTTTCCGTCTATACTTTCATCACTAAAGGTAAACCAGTCAATAAAGCGATTAGCCTTAGTTCCAGGGAATATTTTCCCAAGAGTAATAATACCATTATTATCAAGCATATCGCTTAAGTATTGTTTTCCATCATTTGCTACTAGTTTCAGTTGGGTAGTATTACTAACCAACTGACTGTTTTCTTTCTTTAACTTCGCTTTGAGGTATTTCCAATAGTTACGAGTTTTAGTGTAGTCATTTTGATCTGTAAGTACGGAAATTATATCTAACACCGAAAACCACCATTTGCTGCTTTTTTCGTCCCAAACAGCACGAACTTCTCGATCATCAAA
>CAZBBI010000217.1:0-1681 GCA_964490135.1 uncultured Candidatus Peribacteria bacterium | reverse complement strand
TAAAATTTATTACAACAAGAAATGATCCGCCTTACCAATAGGACGGATTTTTTATTTATTAAAAATTAAATTATAAGATGGAAATTGAAAAATGCTTAAATTCCGATACCAAAATTTATCGATTAAATGGAGAACAAATGGTTAGCCTTTCTAGAAAAATAATAGAAGCATTCCGTGAAAAAACTTTTATTACTGTGGAAAACACCTGCTCATTAGAAGGAGAAACCCTAACAATCCCACACCAAACGAAAGTTCTAAAAGGTGATTTTGGGGGGGGGCATTCACGAAGAGAGCTCTTAAATCTTATGGTTACTAATGCTGGTATAAAAATTAAAGTTAACACACAACTAAAACATCATAAACCCATGAGAGATAATCTTCAAAATCTTTTACCCTTTCCTAAATAAAAAAAACTAATTATAAAAATCGGAACTTCTGTTCTAACAAATGTATTATTAAAAATCGTACAAGGTGAAAAAATTGGAACAAAAATTAATCCAATCTAAAATAATAATGTTCCAGATATATAAAAAAATATTTGTCTAAAATAAGGACAAATATTTTTTTATATTATAAATCACACCTCATTATTACTTAAAATAAAGTTGACACTTTGTCTAATTTCTTTTATTAACTTAGTTACGGCTGAAATAATAAAATAATTATATGGAGACTTCTCAGGAATCATTATCACAAAGATACTCTCACAAAAGTGAGGCCTTTAAAAATGACGAATATGACCCAGACAAAATAGTAGTTGTTTCCTCACAAAAAAGCGAAATACCGTCTCCAAGTAAAACAGGGAAATTTAAAAGAAAATTTCTTATTGCCTCAACTCTTTTATTTTCTGCAAGTATTGCCTTAGCTATTGCGGCTAAGGGTAGCCTAAAAAATGAACCGATCAATTCAAAGATTGATCCACCTAAGATTCAAAAGACTACAAAATCAATTGCAGCCACAAAAGCTCAAGGCAGTGAAAAAATAGATAAATCAACCTTATTTTTACTTGAGAAAAGAGAAGAACATGATGTTCAAAGATTAAAAGAAACTTTGGGACTAACAAACCAACCAGAAATAGTAAGAATAAATGATCTTTTAACCTTTTTAAAAGGAGAAAAGCCTGAAGAGCAATCACTAATAGAAACTTTTTCTAATATATGTGGAGAAAAGTTTGCAACTATGGAGGAGGTTACATTGCATGTTCAGTTTATAATGGGAAATTGGGCGGATAGTGTTGATGAAATAGATAGACAACAAATCGACTATGAAAAACAATTAGAAGTATTTACACAAAAATTATCACAAGCAAAATCTGAAGGAGAAGAGGATACTATAGAAATTGCTGCGTTAGAATTAGATATAAAACGACTTCATACTAAATATAAAGAAAGAATAAAAAACCTTGTTCATCAAAATAATATTTTCAAACTACTTGCTCAAGAAAAAAATTCAGAGGTATCAATCTTTCTTGAAAACCTTAAAACATATGAAGAAACTATTATTTCTCTACGGAATCAACTAACAAAATTAGAAAAAGAATTAGTTATTGCACAAAGTGATGATTCAATATTTGAACCTCAACCGATACTATCTAATGAATTAGAAAAAAACGAAAAAATTAAAAATTTAAAAACAGCATTAATCCAAATTCAAAAACAGTATGAAATACTTAAAATTAAGT
>CAZBBI010000216.1:0-1708 GCA_964490135.1 uncultured Candidatus Peribacteria bacterium | reverse complement strand
GTTTAGTTTTTGGGAAAGTCTTATTAGCATTAATGGTTTTTGGGATTTCAAAAAACTTAGATATTTTTGGAGAAAATCCATTAAATTTATTTTTCTTATTTCTTTGGGCCGGTGTGATTTCTAATTTTGTATTTTGCTCGCTTACTGCATTTTTTGTACAACGTTTTGTTAAAATATCACTTCGTTTTGATTGGGCTTATTGGAGGAAAACTCTCAAAATCTCTTTACCATATGGAGCTGCTTTAATATTACAAACACTTTATTTACGTGCAGATTTGATCTTGATTTCGATTATTTTGGGGTCTTCTGCAATTGGGACATATGGAGTGGCGGCGAGGGTTATGGAAAGTTTTTTAGTCTTAGGTGTATTTTTTGGTCAATCTATGCTGCCAAAACTTTCAGCAGAAGAATCTAATCATGAGAAATCATCACGATCTTTGTACTGGGGGATTGAAACCTTAATAATATTTTCATTACCGATACTTACTGGAATATTCTTTTTTGCCGAAGATATTGTTTTGCTGCTTAGTTCTTCCGAATTTGTTAGTACGGATGGTTTTTTTGGAGCAGATAAGGCTCTTTTGATACTTGTTACAACTGTTGTTTTTGCTTACTTTAATCAATTATTTTCTTTTGCGTTGGTTTCTAAAAACAAACAGAATTTCTTACTCATTATTAACGCGGCCGGTCTTTTATGTAATATCGGGCTTAATTTATATTTCTTACCAAAATACGGAATCGTAGCGGCAGCTGTTTCAACGGTAGTTTGTGAAGTATTAGTATTTTCACTTTTACTCAAAAATATATGGAGATATTTTGAATTTTGTTTGGATTATATGAAGGTTTTCATTGTTGTGGGACTTAATATTGGAATATTCTTAATGATTTTTTTGACTAATCTGAGGGAAAATCTTACAATCTCACTCGCTTTAAGTTCTTTAATATATTTTGGTATTTTGGCAGTCTTTAGAAAAAGATTATTCACAGAAACGCGCGAGTGGTGAAATTGGTATACACGCTGGTCTTAGGAACCAGTGGAGCAATCCGTGGAGGTTCGAGTCCTCTCTCGCGCACCATATGTTCGACGAGAACCTCATAGAGGTTCGCCAGATACCATCGAAAAGGAAGCGAAGCGACCGTATGAGATGTGTGGAAGGTTTTTCGTTCTCGCGAATGCGAGATAAGAAAGTCCTCTCTCGCGCACCATTACGAAAAAAGTATTATGTCCATAAGGATATGATACTTTTTTTATTGATTATTGTTTATTGTTAATTGATAATGTTTTTGATGAAAAAAAAGCTACTTTTATATCTAGATCCGATATTAGGCGCATCGGTTTTAATATGTGGATTTTTTTTGTTATGGCAGTATTTTGTAGCTTATTCTACATATGGAGCAGTTTTGGACTCTACTTCTAATTTTTCAAAAAACTTTTTTTTAATAATTATTCCATTCTTGCTGATTTTTTTAGCATTGTTAGGGGCAATGTTTTGGCAAAGAATAAAAATAACATTGGCAAAAATGGCTCTGTTTTTGTACCTAGGGCTTGTTGTAGGTTTGCTTTTAATAGGAATACTTCAGCCTCAAGATGTTTTTGCTAATCAAAATATTTTTTCAGTTTTTTTGAAATTACTTCTGACTTTTGGGGTTATGATTTTTGGGAGCATTGTTTTTACTTTAATTTTAATAGTTACTGGGAAAATATTTA
>CAZBBI010000215.1:0-1726 GCA_964490135.1 uncultured Candidatus Peribacteria bacterium | reverse complement strand
ATGCGAAGGTTATTGAACAAATACTCGTAAAACGTCTGAAGAATCATAAAGAAAATCCAATATTTAAAAAATTAAGTGAACGACTTGAAAAACTTAGGGACAGAGCAGAGAAAGGGCTTATTTCTTCAATTGAGTTTGTAAAAGATCTTTGTAAGATCGCAAAAGAAACCGTACAAGCTGAGAAAGAGCTGGAAGATGAGCTTATGGAGAAAACACCAAAGTCAGCTCTTACGGATCTCTTTTTGGAACTTAAAACAGATCAAACGCCTGCGGTCGTTGCCAGGATTGTGAATGACATTGATGCAATTGTGAGAGTTGTTCGTTTTCCGGGCTGGCAAAAAACTTCTTCGGGAGAACGTGAAGTGCAGAAATCTCTTCGTAAAGCTTTACTCAAGTACTCACTTCACAAAGATGAAGTACTATTTGATCGAGCATATGCCTACATTAAGGAATATTATTAAAATTATGGGGAAACTAGTTAAGTCGATGCCAATGTCCCGTATATATGATGGAAGTGAGCCTAAAATAACTTCTGAACTATATAAAAGCTATTCACGTGTTTACTGGTTATTTGTAAAAGACTCCCTTTGGAGCAAAGAAAAGGATCTAATTACCGATAGTTTTGAAAGTGCTGCGCAGAATTGGAATGCCTCATTTAGGACTTTGAAAAAACGGAAGCCAAAAACTTTATATCGCGTTTGTGTTGTTCCTGATGATTGGCGGCGCGGTCCTGATTTTTGGCTTTTTGATGCAGCTTATACGGTTGAGATCTCTCAAATATCAATTGTTGCACAGCCAAATTGGACCAGTGATCACCCTTTAAATAAAAGCCTTATTTATCAATTAGAGTTGAAAGAATCTGAGAGAGAGAATCTTCTTGAGGACCAAATAATGAGCTTTTTGTTCTATTGTTATAGTCATCCCCGAAATATATGAATCAAATACCCCTGAAAAATCAAATCATCCAATGGGCTAAGACAAAAGAATATTGGTTTCAATATACTGCTAATGTTTTGCTTGAGGGAGGAGGGGTAACTGATGAACTAGTAGAATCAGCCTATCGACTTTTCAAAGAAGAAAATCGATTAGAAAAGGGAAAAGAACATGCGTCCATTAGTTTTAATGAAATTCCTGTAGTAGAAGAAGCTAATAACTCATCCCTTCTTTTAGAATTAGTAGATGAAGTTCAAAATGTAAATGCACTAGCGGAAAATCAATCAGTATCTATTCATCCCAATCTAACTATTATCTATGGAGAAAATGGAGCAGGAAAATCTGGCTATATACGTCTTTTGAATAATGCCTTCGTTTCAAGGGGAGACACATCTATTTTGCCAAACGTATTTATAAAAGATGTCCCAAGGCAAGAATCAAGTCCCTCTTGTAAATTCAGCTTTAAACTGGAAGAGGAAAGCTACAAACTTAATTACCCAGAAGAAGGCGATAAAGCAGAATTCTATCAATTTTCAGTATTTGATAGTACTAGTGCGAAGGTTCACTTAGAAGAAGACAATTCTCTTGATTTTACCCCAATCGGTTTCGAGTTTTTCGGGGAAATGAATGAGCTTTATTGTCTTTTAAGCGAAAAACTGAAAGCGGAAATAAGTTCTAAAAAAATAGCTAACTCGTTTGAAAGACATTTCAAAAATGAAAATGATATACAAACTACAGTTCTGTCCTTGGGGGCAGAAACAGACAAGAAATCAATAGCAGTGTTGGCAAATTA
>CAZBBI010000214.1:0-1733 GCA_964490135.1 uncultured Candidatus Peribacteria bacterium | reverse complement strand
ATTTTGTGAAGAAGTTTTTCGGTTACCAATGGTAACGATGGAAGATGATAATAAAGCCAAGTTGATGGAAGTTTTTGAAACTGTTAAATAAGAAGTTGACAAAGTCTGTGTTTTTGCTTATAGATTAATTAGCTTTTAATTAAAAAATATGTCTGAATCAACTCAAAACCTATTGTTAGAAGGAACACCAGAAAAGTTTGCAGATAGACTTGAGTCAGGTAATCCTATAACTTATTCGACAAATCTTATTAAAAAAGGATTACTGGAGTTATTGAAAGGTCTTCCAGAAAGTGATGACTATAGTATATCTATTAAACGCCATAATGGAGATCTGCTGGATATGCCAGAAGTGTCTTTAGGTGAATTCTTAGACAATCCAGAAAAGCATATGGATATATCATTTATTTCAGGTATATGTGTTCAGAAAGTTAGTGAACAAGTAGGAGAGATAGCAGCATAGGATATTGAAAGTTTTGGATAAGAGTTATTGAAGAATTTAGATAAACAAATCTGTACTCAAATACTTCTCCCCTCGATCAGGGATAATCACCACTATATTAGCTTTTTTCACTGATTTACTTATTTCATCGGCAGCAAAAAGAGCAGCACCAGAACTCATTCCCACAAAGAGACCTTCTTGCACAGCAACTTTTTTGGACATAGCAAAAGCATTTTCCTTGGAAACATGAACTTTTTTGTCTATTAGATTATCATTATAAAGATCACCATGAAAATCTTCCTGTAAGTTTTGTATACCTTGGATTTTGTATCCAGAAGGGGGAACAAGTCCGATTATTTTAGTTTTTGGAGAATATTTTTTTAGTTTTTTTGCGATTCCAATTATTGTTCCAGCGGTTGCAACTCCTGCAATTAGATAGTCGATTTCTGGGACTTCAGTTAATATTTCTGAAGCAATACCATTATAATGAGCCTCAACATTGTCAGGATTATTAAATTGATCGGAAAACCAATACTTATCAGGGGAAGTCTTTATTAATTCTCTAGCTTTAGCAATAGCTCCTTCTGTACCAAGTGTTTTATCAGTCAAAATTAGCTTGGCTCCAAGTCCTCGCATCATAATTTTCCTTTCTTCACTCATACCTTCTGACATCACAATATGAACTTCATACCCTTTTTGAGCGCCAATCATAGATAGGGCGATTCCCATATTTCCACTTGTTGCTTCTAATATTATTTTATCAGAAAAGAGTTGTCCTCTTTCTTCGGCTTTTTCTATCATATGTAGAGCGGCTCGGTCTTTGATAGATCCGCCTGGGTTTTGGCCTTCTAGTTTTGCAAATAAATTTATATTTTTATTTTCAAGGAAACGACTTAATTTTATCATTGGAGTATTTCCAATCGTTTGGAGTAGGTTTAATGATTTCATGGTTTTATATGTTAATTATTAGATAAAAAAAAACTCTTAGATTATTTCTGAGAGTTTCCATAGTGTTTTTAATTTTTGTAAATTTATTTGGTACACAAGTAGACGGATCTCAGAACAATTCCAAGTCCGCAACAACAATTGTTTTTTTGAATATTTAAAAAATTCATGAATGTATTATAGCATAAAATAAAAAATTACAATTTTTATTCTTTTGATTTTTAAATCTATCTCGTATAAGATTATCAAAATTTATAAAACTAAAAAATGCTAAATCAACCAATATTTATTACAAACTTTAAAACTTATCAGCAGGGGACTAGTACCAATGCGGTAGAGCTAGCTAAAA
>CAZBBI010000213.1:0-1749 GCA_964490135.1 uncultured Candidatus Peribacteria bacterium | reverse complement strand
CAATTTCATTAAATCTTCAAAAATATGCTTTCTTCAAGCGAGTTGGACGAGCTATCTATGAATATGATGCTTCTTTAGACACAAGAAAACAAAAAAGACGAAGAGGATAGTTTTAATGAATTAACTTAGTTATTCATTAAGAGTGTGTTGGTTCTAGTTTTTTCCACTCGATTTCTCTGTTTCGGATTTTTGTAATTATTGTTTCATCCCTAAACTCGATTTCTCTTTCAATTTCTGAAACAACGCCACCATCTCCAACAAGATAATCATCTAAAACAGCTGAGACTTCTGTTTTTTGTATTACTTCCAATAGTTTTGAGACAAGTTCTTCAGGGTTATCTGAAAAAACCATTCTATCGGTAACTTCTCTCGAACAAAAAGATAGAATTTCATGAATGTGGTCGGCAACACCTCCACACCCAGTTAATATACCAAGAGGCTTTCCTTCATCGTAGGCGATGGTAAACTCATTTAAAGTTCCTGTCCCTCCAGGAAGAATAATAACTCCATGACAAGACCTAATATTCAAAATATCACGTTCCATTAGCCCAAGTCCTGTAAACATAATGTCATTATAATGCTCAATAGGAGATTGATACTTATTTATATGGGAACGAATTGAAATAGCAGGAGAAATCCCACAAACATGTCCATTATTATTAAAAGCACCCTTTGCTGCTTCGTCTGGCAATCCAGGGCAAGCTCCATTTACTAATGTGCAATTTTTATTAGCAATTGTTTGTCCAATTTTCAGAGCATGATTTACGGCTTTTTCGTTTCTCATAACATGCCCAGAAGCAGATCCCATAACACCGATACGAGGTTTTGCATCAGGAAGGACGTCGAATATGTTTCGTATTTTTTTATTCATGTTTATTTTGTGTTCTGTCCATTATAGCAAATTTTTGCCTATGAAACAAGCGTTGAATTATAATCATAAATACGCAGACAAATATTATAGCAAAATTAAATTTATTAAACTCTAGAAGGCTGTTATAGATAGCATGAAGACCCATTGCCAAGAACATTCCTAAAAACAGTTGTTCTTCGTGAAAAAGTGTACTTTCTTTTAAGTGTAATATTTGATGTAGTTTTTTTATGATAAAAGTTTGAGCCCCTTTAACCTTATTTTTATATATATCAGAAGCAAAATAGGCAATCCCGTAGAAGTATCCAAAAATACTAGAAAATATGACATGAGCTGCAACAGAAATAGTCGAACGCATAATTATTAGAAGATAGACATCATTCCCTAAAACATGTTTTCCACCAATTAAATCATGAAAATATAAAACATTTTCAGCGAAGGCAAAACCCAGTGCTACAATAATTGAAAACTCTAAAGCATCATCGACTGAGGTTATTTTGAACTCATCGGCAAATCTTAAAACAAGGTTTTTTACAAATTCTTCGAGCATTCCAACTACAAGGAAAAAATAGATTTTTTCATGTAAAGAAAAGGAAGAAAAGTAGGTATACAGTCCCAAAATAATACCTACAGATACAAAGAATATAGGTTCTTCCGCAATTCTAATAAACTTTTTTCTAAAGGTTTTGACGGTATTGTCTCCAGATAATATTTCTAAGAAAAACATTAAAAAAGCCACAAACAGAAATAACCCAAAAGAAACAAGAATATTTACCAAAATAAATGAAAATAACTTAGGAATAGATTGTATATGAACTAAGTCGGCGATAGAGGTAAATAAACTTAAATTTTCTAAGCTTAAAATAGCAACGCCCCAATAA
>CAZBBI010000212.1:0-1755 GCA_964490135.1 uncultured Candidatus Peribacteria bacterium | reverse complement strand
AGTCCATAGTTAAAAAAATATTCTAAACAAAAGTTTAAAATATTTTTTTGGCTGGGGATGAGGGATTCGAACCCCCGAATGCTGGAACCAAAATCCAGTGCCTTACCACTTGGCGAATCCCCAGTCTGTTTTATTATTTCGCACATGCTCATTTGAGCAATAGCCAGAAGATTTTACAAGCGTTTTTCTTAAAATCAAGTTTTATTTTTATGAAAAATTTGATAGATTCTTACTTGAATGCCACAGAACAAAAATATTCATAAAATAACACTAACAAAAGGTCTTACCCCAAAAGAGATTTTGGCAATTTTTGGAATATTAAAATCTTGTACAATTTATTTTATTATTGTGAGAGATTTTTCACTTATTACAGAAATAAATTTTCTTAAAAAACTTTCCGAAACAGCGAAAAAACATAAAACTTCTATAAAATTTATAACTCAAAAATCATATTTCCAACAAGCTCTCAAAAGACAAAATTTGGAAATATTAGATATTATTCCAGAAGAGATTTCTGATATCAAAAGCGAGAAAATAAGTAATATAATTGGAAAAATACAAGCTAAGAAAAATGAAGTGAAATCTAGTAATTTTGCATCTAAACAAATAAACAAAAAAACAAAATTACAAAACCAGTCTCCATCCTTTTCCAAACGGAAAATAGAAAATTTAAAAGATGAAAAATCCATAAGAGGATTTTTCTTTTTCTTGTTTTTAATACTTATAATAGGGCTTGCCGGATTGTTTTTTTGGATATCTCCCAGTACAACTATCGTAATAAAACCACAAATATCGGTTGTTCCAATTACTCAGAATGTACTAGTAAAACTTCCAAATTCTATAGAGAACAAATCCAATGTAAAATTGCCATATGTACAGGGAATTTTCGTAGAAACTGAAGTAGCTAAAGAAGAAACTTTTCCTTCAACTAAAAAAAATTACGAACTAACCCATGCCAAAGGAAAAATTACTTTGTTTAATGAAACAGATAAGCAAAAATACTTAATACCTTCCAGACTTTCTACTCCTGATGGTATCATCTTTCGTACACAAAAAAACCTAACAATCCCTCCAAAAAAGGATAATATCCCTGGAAAAGTAGTTGTGGAAGTTATTGCTGACCCGTTTGATAGTAAAAATAAACCTATTGGGTCTCGAGGAAATATAAAACCAGGTGTAGAATTATTTTTCCCTGCTTTAAGAGAAGACTCTCAAGAACTTTATTATGGAAAAGCCAATAAAGGTCCACTTGTAGGTGGGTCAACTCTGACTCATTATTTCATAGACGAAAATGATTATGAATTGGCAAAACCAATATTACATGAAAGTTTTCGTGTCCAAGGAATGGATAATCTTCAAAAAGAACTTAGGAATAGAAGTAATAGAGAGGGTAAACAATATATTATTTTAGATCATCCTGAATTGCTAGAATCAAATTTGATTGAATATGAAATAGATCCATTACTTATTGGACAAGAAAAACAAACTTTTTCTGCTAAAGGGAAAGTAATTGTTTCTGGACTAGTTTTTGATCAAGATTCAATAATAAATGTGCTACATAAAAAAATGGAAGAATCCCAAGATCATAGAAAAAAATTATTAAAAGTTGATGAAACATCCATTGAGTACCGAGTCCTTGAAAGTGATAAATTCAAAGATGAACGATGGATAAAGTTATCTGTTTCTCTTATGGGGATAGAAACTCTTGATCTAAAAGCAAAGAGTGATTTTGCCAAAAAATGGCAAAATAATTTA
>CAZBBI010000211.1:0-1756 GCA_964490135.1 uncultured Candidatus Peribacteria bacterium | reverse complement strand
TGTCCGCGCAAGAAGCTAATTTAGACCAAAGCAAATGGAGGGAAGTAGCAGAAGAAGCTGAGAAATTACCATCATTTTTTCCATTTTCTACGATAAAAAATATTTTCCCACAGGTGGATAATATTTTTAAAGAAGTTTATGAAATAAAAAACATCAAATTAGAATTTGGTGAAAATTCTATGAAAGTTCAGACAATCTGGTCTGTTTTTGATCGCATTAGGACTCTGCAAAGTTCTATTGATTCAATTCGTGGAGACATAGCATTTATCCCTGATATTTTCTTAGAAGAACCTCAAATACAACAAAAAGAAAAAATATTAAAGAAATTTGATTTAATTGAGGAACAAATTGATGATTTGTTGAAATTTGAACGTACCTTGAAGTATTTATCAGAAAAAAAAGAACGGATTTTAATTTTACTTCAAAATCAAAATGAACCTCGGTCTACGGGAGGATTTACAGGAAGTATCGTAATAATGGACTTTGATAGGGATAATATTTCTTGGGAATTTTCTGATATTTATGCAATTGATCGAAAGATTGATGAAAAAGATCAATTAGATGCACCAGAATTTTTTCATTCACTTTCAAAAAAAATATCGCTTCGTGATGCAAATTTTTGGCCTAATTTTTTGACAACATCTAGGCAATATCGGCATTTTTTTGATGTAGCGGAGGAAAAAGTTCCCGGAACAATTATCGGAATAAATCTTAACGTGATAGAAGAAATTTTGAAGCTTACTGGACCAATTCAGTTTATAGATTGGGGAATGACCTTAGATGAATATAATTTTGATCTTGGGTTACAGTTTTTGGTCGAATCAAAAATCACTGGACGATATAATGTAAAAAAACCTGTAGAAATTTTTGCTAATGAGATTTTTAAAAAATTAAATAGTTTAGACTATGATATTGTTGGTTTAACTGGTTTTGATTGGAAGAAATTTATTGCTGAAAAGAATATTTTAGCCAACACCCAAAACAGAGAATTACAAAAACTTTTTGAGAAATGGGGTTTGGCTGGTAGATTTCAAAAACAAAAAGAAGCTGATAATTTTCTTTATTTTGATTTTGTTTCAGTCGGTGCAAATAAATCAGATAAATTTGTTTGGACGAAAATTTGGCATAATAGCCAAGTAGATAGAACAGGAAGAGTTAAAAACTTTATAAAAATTAAGCGGACACATGCTTTGAAATCAAATGAGATACAAGATCTTTTAGGTTATAATGGCTTATCAGATAATGTAAGTGATTTACTGGATGGTGATTTATTGTGGAAACTTGGGGCTGGTGAAAATCGAACAGTTATGAGAGTCTATGTACCCAAAACAGCCAATCTTATTTCACAAAATATACCGGCTGGAAAAATCAAGGACTATATTGATTCAGATACTGGATTCCGAGTTTTTGAGTTTCCAATGAACGTAATTCCAGGTGAGGGGATTGCTGCAAAAATTGAATATGAGACACAAATTAATCGTGGTTCTCATTCTTGGAGACCTTATTTTTTAGAACTTTTGGGAACACCTGGACGAGAAAAAACAGAGTTTTTAGAGACAATTTCAGTTGAAGATGGTGGGCAATTTTCAGCTGAAACTTTGAATATTGGACGACCAGAAGATTTGGTTGACCAGGATTATCGAACAGTTGTGACTTGGGAGAAGGAATTTGATGATAAATAGGGAAATAAACTAATTCTAGATTAAAGCAAAAAGTAGGATAATCTCTTAAAAAGGGAGTTTTCGTGATGGAATGT
>CAZBBI010000210.1:0-1787 GCA_964490135.1 uncultured Candidatus Peribacteria bacterium | reverse complement strand
GTGTAAACAATTTAATCTGTGCTTCAAGATCAGTTATATTTTTTGTTTGTGGTGTTGCAGAGAGTAAAATTACGTTTTTATCTCGGCAAATAGTCTGAAGAAGTCCATACCTCCCAGAATCCGCATTCCTGAAGTTATGCGACTCATCCAATAGAATCGTATCGATATTGTTTCTTTCTATAATACCACTCGATAAAATTTCATCTAATTGAAAACAAGAGCGAATATACACACCTCCATTAGAGAGAAGACCTGTCCAATGCTCCCATTCTTTCATAAGCCCAGGGGGGATCAGTATAAGCGCTCCTTTTCGTTTATTTCGTTCTTTCAGTTTTCGTAAAGTTAGAGCCCCAACGACTGTTTTCCCTAAACCAACTACATCACCAAGTATGACTCCCCCAAATTCGTCCAAAATTCCTACTGCCTGATTTGCAGCATCATCTTGATACTGAAGCTTCATGAATCCAGAAGGGAGACTTTCATCCTCTGGAGTAAGAACTGCTGAGCTTCCATCGACATATTCATAAGCTGCTCGATAAAATATTTCAGCAGGAGTTGCCGGTTTAAGCCAAGTATTCTTTTCAATGTCATCTACTAGCATTTCTGAAATATCAACACTTTCATTCCAAAGTTCTTCAAAAATTTCTTTTCCCTCTTCGAAATCTCTCTGATCAGAAATTAGAGCATTCATCTCCAAGTTCCCTTCTAGTCCATTTTTAGAAAGATTACTTGATCCAATAAGAACAGACCCTTTAATCATCTGGTCAGGAGTGTGTAGCAAATACATTTTTGAATGCACTTCTTCTTTTGTATAACCTCTTATTTCTATCTTCTTTTCACGAACCATCTCAATTAACTCCCAAATTCCGTCAAACTCAGATTTGGTTTGTTTTGCTTTTTTGAATCCATCTCTAGCCCTTTTAACCAATTCTTTTTTTGATTCTTCTTGTGTGAAAATAGAGAAATCCATTTGAGTCCCAGTTTTTGTTGCTGTTACAATTTTTTCATCCACACCCATTCCAACTAGAATTCTAATTTTTTCAGTTTGTTTAAATTCATCTTTTAGATGATGAAACCCAGAAAAATAAAAATACCCAACAAGGATATCCAATGCACTTGTATGAGGGATGTATTCTTTAAGCCTTTTTTTCAAGGTGTTTTCTCCTCTATTCGTGATAAAATGTGACAAAGACATGTTTAGTTTTTAATTAGTTCATCTAAAGATATTTCCAAACCATCAGCAATTTTAACCATTGTCTGAATAGAAGGATTTTTAACGACATCGCTCTCAATTTTAGAAAGTGTGGTGTAAGGAACATCCGCTTTTCGGGCAAGTCCCTCCTGCGTAAGTTCACGAACTTTTCGCCATTGTTTAATACGAGATCCGATAGATTTTTGTTCGGTCATTTTCCTCCTTAAATTGAAAGCAACTGCTTGATGAAATAATATACCTCAAATTGAATTTTGGCAAATCTTAGACTAAGCTTCTAACTCTCTTTATCAGCCAGTTTAACGGTCCCTCTTTCTAGGAGCAACTGTCCTTTAATGGCTCTCAGTACTTGTTCTTTTTCTTTGGCATTCCCACTCTTGAGAATAAAACTTAAGTACTCATGTACCGTCATCAGCCGAGCTTTGTCTCCATACCGCATCGTTTCCATCTGGTTTATCTTATCCACCTCTCGGTGAATCTCTTTTTGGATATTGAACGAACTATCATTGGTTTGTTCTATCAAGCTGGCAACTGCCTCAATAAGATTCGCTTCGGTAATATATCGCTCTTTGCACAC
>CAZBBI010000209.1:0-1788 GCA_964490135.1 uncultured Candidatus Peribacteria bacterium | reverse complement strand
CATATTGCAATAGGAACTAAAAGGGGTCAGGTACCTTTTGTGACGAAAGAGATTATTCTTTCAATTAGACTTTTTTGTGAAAAGATGTAAATTGAGCTCGTTTTTATGTAAAAATAATGGAAAAAACAAACGTCTTAATTCTGAATTTATCAGATCGAATCTCTGAGTTTTGTGGGCAAATTCATACATTAAGAGGGATAGACAAAAAAAAGAAAAATTAGAAGAAAAAATTAATAAGCCAAATCCGAGAAAAATTAGAAGAAATATCGAGTCACGAGGTGTTTATGATAAACAATTCGAAGGAAAGGGAAGCTTTGGCTCAACCTGATTTTGGTGATTTGGAGCTGAGAAGAATCGTGAAAATTGAGCGTAATCAAGTAATTTTCAGCAGGTTTTTGGAGTTTGAAATTCGTTCAGATAGAAGGGGGAATCCTTTTATGAAATTTAATTTCTTAAGAAGGGTTCATGCGAATTTGTTTCCCGGTGAGGTCGAGGGAATGGATTTTAATAAATTTATGGACATAGCGGAGGAGATGCCTCCCGAAAGACTTAAAGACTTTCTTAACAAAACGGTAAGGCAATTTCGTATTATTCCGTCTAAACAGGATAAATATCCAGATAGTATTGAAATAATTTTTGATAAATCAAAAGTTAAGGATTATTTAGATTTCGTAGATGGAAAAGCCAACGAATCTCAGTTTGAAGCAGATACTGAAATTTATGTTGATGGAAATTTAAACAATATTTACATTGATGAAAAACTCGCCGAAATTTGTGCTGGAGAATTCGGGTATACTTCATATATAGATTACCAGCTTCAAGTACGTATTATTGATTGTTTTGATAAATTAGATCAATCACATTTGAGAAATTACTTAGAGCAAGTTTTGGTCGATTATCATCGGAATAATAGTGAAGAGAGAAATGAACTTATAATCCATCACTTGGATAATCAGTTTGCAGAACAACTTTTGGAAAAATATGAAGCCTTTGCCGTATCTCAAAAGGAAGAAAGGGACGAGGTATTAGGATAAGTGATTAAATACATATGGAAATACGTATTTCTTTTGGTGTTTTTTTATGTAGTGGGGATTAAAATGGCGGATTGCCAATCGGCACTCAAGCAATCAAACACCGCATAATGGCGTGCAATTTAATGGCGGAGAGTCTGGGAGTTTATCAGGAACTGGAAAGATTAAGAAAACATTAACTTTCGACACTTCCTCTTCGCTCTTTTTTGTGATAAAATAAAGGGAATGTCCGATGTTCTATCTCCTACAATTGAGAATAATAACTTTCCCAAACTAGAAAGAGGGTTAGATGATATACAAAAAGGATTTGAAAAGATTGAAGCTCAGATTAGAAATGCCCAAGCGATCAAAAAAGATCATCTCATTAAAGAACAACAAGAAAGAGAGGGTCTAGATGAATCTCTAGAACAAGCTTTTCGAGAACTAGATAATTCTGCGGTCGGGCAGTTTTATAAAAAAGCGAGTGGAGGAACTACTTTAAGCGAAGCGAAGCAAACTTGGTGGGGGACAATTGGAGCGAATACACTACAAGGCGGGCAAGCTCTTGCGAATATTGTTATTCATCCAATACAAACAACAAAAGCTGTTGGTCAATTTGCTAGACACCCAATTGATAGTACCAAACAAGTAGCCTCTATATATAAAGATGAATGGAATTATTCAAATGGTTGGGGCAAAGTTGGAGTTGCATGGAGAGGTTCTTTTGAAGTTGTGTTTGGTGCGAAGGGAGCAGGAACAGTTTCTAAGGTCGCAAAAA
>CAZBBI010000208.1:0-1791 GCA_964490135.1 uncultured Candidatus Peribacteria bacterium | reverse complement strand
TTCCTCCTGTATGAGTTATTTTACCATGACAAAGTACGTGTACATGAGTGGGACGCACTTTTTCCAAAAGTTTTTCCGAATGTGATACCAGTATAGCACTTTTTGTTTTATCTTCTAAAAACTTGTTTATTCCATTCGCAATTGCGTTTATTGCATCTACATCTACCCCAGAATCTATCTCATCTAAAAATACTAATTTAGGATCAAGGGTTAGCAGTGAGACCATTTCTATTTTTTTTCTTTCCCCTCCCGAAAACCCCTTATTCATTTCTCGATCTATAAATTCATCGGAAAGTCTCATTTTTTCAAGATCTTGAATTAATCCTTTTTTAAATTTAAAGGAAGAAGAAAAACTTGGATTGGTAGCTTTTTTAGCAGCAAAAAGTAAGTTTTTCACGCTAACTCCATCTATCTCAGGAGGTGCTTGAAAACTCAAAAAAAAGCCTAATTTCGCACGATCTGAAATAGATAAATCATTAAAATCTTTTCCCAGAAATTCTATACTTCCATCTGTTTGTTTATATTTAGGATCTCCCAAAATCACACGGCCAAGAGTTGATTTTCCACTTCCATTTGGACCTAGCACAACATGTATTTCACCTTCATTTACAGTCAGATCAATACTTCTGAGTATTTCTTCATTTTCAAAGTTCGCACAAAGGTTTCTGATTTTTAGCATGTTTTCATAAGGATTGTGCGTATTTTTCACTATTCTTCAAGTTGATTTTATGATATAATAAACCGATGGAATCATCTATTGGATCACGAATACATCATTTTTTATCAGATTTACTGATAAATCATGAGTCGGTTAGTGGAAGATTTTTTGGATATTTAATTATCTTTCTTATTAGCATTGGAACTCTTATCTTTGCTATTGAAACAACGAATATTAGCGAAAACATGCATCATTATATTCGCAAAATAAAAATGATCATATTTGGGATTATTATCTTTTAATATGTAGTAAGATTTATCATTGAAGACAACCGTTTTAAACACATAACCTCTCTATTAGAAATAATTGATCTAATTGTTTTAGTTTCTTTTTTTGGAACCCTGTTTCCCGATATTCTTTCCTTGAGTGATGAAAATCTTGTTTTTCTCCGAATGTTTCGAATTCTTAGAGTTTTTCAAATACTAAAAATTGTTCGATATTCAGAAACAATCGTCGAGTTTTTCAAATCATTTAAAAACTATAAAAACGAAGTGAAAATTTTGTTAATTCTTTTTGCCATGATCCTCACTCTAAGCTCTTGTGGCTTATATGTTTTAGAAAAAGATTACAACGGAAGTTTCGCGACAATGCCCGATGCTATTTGGTGGGCAGTAGTAACCGTTTCCACCGTTGGATATGGTGATGCAATTCCTGTCACCTTTGTTGGTAAAATTCTAGCTACAATCGTTATGTTTAGTGGACTAGTCTTAATTGCTATACTTACCGCAATTATTACTAAAATGTTTATTGATCATTTCTTTGGAAAAAAACATCACATCTGTGGTTTTTGTAGATTCCCCAGACATGACTTTGACGCTATATTTTGTAAAAACTGTGGAAATAATTTAGATGCAAAAGAAATAGAAATAAAGTCTTAAATAGATTCAGCTGCTTCAATAGTGTTTTCAATAAGACTATAAACCGTCATAGGGCCAACTCCCCCTGGTACAGGTGATATGGCTTTTGCTTTTTTTGAAACACTCTCAAATTCTACATCTCCACAAAGTCCCCCACCTTCTTTACGGTGAATTCCTACATCTATAATTGTACATCCCTCTGGCACTTGCTCACCT
>CAZBBI010000207.1:0-1798 GCA_964490135.1 uncultured Candidatus Peribacteria bacterium | reverse complement strand
CGTGAGTGCCTTTTGTTAGGTCAACTGAAATATTTTCTCCAATATGTTCTGTTATTTTTAAAATTTCTTGAATTTCATCTCCACAAACACTTCCTTTTCTATCAGTGAACTTTAGTCCATTGTCTTGTGGAGGGTTGTGTGAGGCAGATATTTGGATAGAGGCATCAAAATCGCCTTCATGGAAAGCAAAATAATTTATTGGAGTTGGAATAGCCCCACCCCAGACCACCTCAGCACCACTGGTACGGAGTCCGCCAAGAACAGCTAAGGAGAGTTCTTCCATAGAAATTCGACCATCGCCTGATACGAAAATTTTTGGAGATTTTTTATCAAATTTTTTGGAAATATATTGTCCAAAGGCCTGAGCGGTTAAATAAAATCCGGCTTCATCGAAATCAACAAAAGCTTCCCCACGAATATCATAGGCTCGAAAAATTTTAGGGTTTAAAATCATTTTTAGTGTTTATTTTATAGTGATGGCACTATAAAGAATGTCGAGGGAAATTGCTAATTTTCTTAAAAAACTTGACACTAATATGCTTATTCATAGAATCGCTTGGCTTTTTGGCTTAATTTAAAAGACAAGAAGGCACAGCACGCCCTTAGGAGCGGAGCATCGCGAAAAATAGCTGATTTACTTTATTGTTAAAATTCATGTCAAGAATAGGAAGAAAACCGATTACGATACCAGAAGGAGTAACTATAGAGATCAGTGACGCATTGGTTACAACTAAAGGTCAAAAAGGAGAATTAAAACAACCCTTTGATCCAGAATTTGTTAAGGTAGAATCTAAAGATGGAGAAATTTTGGTTTCTCGTTTTAATGATACTAAAGAGTCTCGAGCAAGACATGGTCTTTATCGAAGTTTGATTTCAAACTCTTTAGAAGGGGTAAAGAACGGATTTGAAAAAAAATTAGAAATACGAGGAGTTGGATATAGAGGAAAGGTTCAAGGTGATGTTTTAGAATTAAGTCTTGGGTTTTCTCATCCGGTAAAACATAAAATTCCTGAGGGAATTGAAGTTAAGTTTGAAGAAAAAAGTCAGAACTTTTTTTCTGTTTTTGGTATAAACAAGGAATTAGTTGGCTCAGTTGCTGCTAATATCCGTTCATACCGAAAACCTGAACCATATAAAGGAAAAGGTATACGATACGTTGATGAATATGTCGCAATGAAGGCAGGTAAGTCAGCGGCTAAATAATTAAGTTAAATAAATACTAATGAAAGTAGATTCAAAACGAAAACAACGATTAACACGAGCAAGAAAAACTCACGCAAAGGCTCGTTTATCTGAGAACGCTAGATTGGTTGTATATAGATCAAACAAAGCTATATATGCTCAAGTTATGGAGAGTGGCACAAATAAGATTTTGTGTGGAGCTTCTAACTTAAAAGGTAAAACTGGTGTGGATGGTGCAATTGAAGTAGGAAAGGAAATTGCAAAACAAGCTAAAGGTAAAAAAATAAAAGAAGTTACTTTTGATCGAAACGGATATAGATATCACGGACAAATAAAAGCCTTAGCCGATAGTGCGCGTAAGGCAGGACTAGAATTCTAAATTAAGGAGAGCCTTAACGGCCAACTGAGATAGCTAACAGCTAAAAATTATGACTGACGAAACAACAAACACTACCGAAGGAAAAAAAGAAGTAACAACTGAAGCATCAGTTGTAAAAGATACTGTTCCCAATAAAACAGAATCAAAACCTTCTTCATCAAGAACTGATTCTACTCAATCAAACCGAAAAGGTGGACGAGGACGTCGACAAAACAAACGACGATCACGTGAACCAAA
>CAZBBI010000206.1:0-1798 GCA_964490135.1 uncultured Candidatus Peribacteria bacterium | reverse complement strand
CTTCTTTTTCCAAAAACTCATCATAAGTTCCTTGAAACAATCGTACATCTCCATCATCAAAAACAATTAGCCTATCCGCACAAGAGCGAAGAAACTCTTCATTGTGAGAAACAAAGACAAGTCCCCCATCAAAATCATTTACCGCTTTGATAAGAGACTCTATCGATTCAATATCTAAATGATTTGTCGGCTCATCCAAGAAAATCAGATTGGCAACTTTTGTAAAAAGACACCCCAAATTTACTCGTGCTTTTTCTCCTCCTGATAAGTTTTCAATTTTTTTATACGCCAGATCACCACTAAATAATAAATTCCCTGCAATACTTCGTGCTTCTTGTTCCCCTATTCCTTCTGCGGTGAGTGTTTCTATAATATTTTTTTGTGGATCAAGACGTTCAATATTTGACTGACCAAAATATCCAAAATGCGTATTTACATTGTATTTTATCGTTCCCGCTTGTGGCTTTAATTCCCCAGATAATAATTTCAAAAGTGTTGTTTTCCCTGCCCCATTTTGCCCAATAATTCCAATTTTTTCTCCTGGATTTATTTCAAAACTAATTTTTTTTAACAAATCTTGTCCTTTCTGATAACTAAACTTCAAGCTTGTAGCATCAAGTAATTTTGCTCCTGAAAATTCAGCTTCAGAAAATCTGAAATTTATATCTGGAATAGAAGAAAGCTCCGTTTTCCTATCTTGCTTCTCAAGCATTTTAATCCGTGATTGTACAAGTCCTGCCGATCTCGCTCCTGACCGAAATTCCCTAATAAATTTTTCCTGCTTTGACCTGTTTTTTTCATCATTCTTCCTTGTTCTTTCATAAAGTTCTTCTTCTTTCTTTATCTGCTGATAACACTTTTTAGGAGAACCTTTTATTCTCTTAAGCTTTTGCCTATGAATTGCGATAGTATGAGTAGAAATATTTTCTAAAAATGTTTGATCGTGTGAAACACACAACAACTCCCCTTTCCATGTTTTTAAAAATTTTTCTAACCACCGCAAACTAACAATATCTAAATAATTCGTAGGTTCGTCCAATAACAATAAATCAGGCTCTGACAAAAGAAGTTCTGCCAATTTAACCCTTATTTGAAATCCACCCGAGAAATCTGAAGCCGGACGAGTGAAATCTTTTGCAGCAAAGCCTAATCCCGACAAAAGTTTTTCTGCTTTCCAAGTATCGTATTTTTCTGCCTCAGAAAGGACTTTTGCGACTTCATCAAGTATATTTTTTTCTGTAAAATTTAATTGTTGATCAAGTGTCCCAATACTATAATTTTCTGGAATATTTATTTCTCCTTCATCTATATTATCTGTCCCCAATATCAAACGAAAAAGCGTTGTTTTCCCATAACCGTTTCTGCCTACAATCCCAATTTTTTCTCCCTTATTTACCTGAAAGCTAGCTTTATTAAAAAGCAACTGCGCTCCATACGATTTAACAATATCTTTTATAAAAATCATTTTATTTTAAATCTATTTTAATTTAGAATCCAAATAATGAACCTAGATATTCAAAATATATTTAATACTGAAATAATTACAAAAGATCAGTTTGATAATTTCTCAGAAAAGTTACTTCCATCTCTAGAAGGTATCCATAAAAGGAATCAGGGATTTTATAAAATTTTCGATGATAAAACTTTTTTAGATGAAGTTGAACGTATTGAGAATTTCACAAATGAAGTCAAAGGCAAATTTACTGATATTGTTCTTTGCGGTATTGGTGGATCGGCTCTCGGTCCTATCACTATCAGAGATAGTTTGACTCCCCTTTTCAACAAAAATAAACCGAAA
>CAZBBI010000205.1:0-1800 GCA_964490135.1 uncultured Candidatus Peribacteria bacterium | reverse complement strand
GTGATATGAAATTATATTATTTAGAAGAAGAACTTGTTTTTAGTACATTCGATTTAGATAGTGATGGGAAAGCTGACTCGTGGTTTGAATATAAAGATGGTATCAATACCGTAGCGATGAAGGATAACTTCGGTAATAATAAACCAGATTATTCGGTGGAGTTTGATAATGAAGGAAATGTGACAAAAGAAACGAGAAAAAAACAACTTAAAGATCTAGTGATGGAGATGATAATGGAAAATAAGTTGATAGCAGGTGGATCAGCTTTTGCTTTCTTATTGTTATTTATTATTATTTTCCGTACAAAAAAGAAATCTAAGAAAAAAAAGTAGGGAGTTCGTGGGAGTATAAAAAAAATAAAAATGCTTAAATATTCTGATTTTGATTATGAACTTATCGACTGTGGTAACTTTCGTCGAATTGAGAAATTCGGTAAATTTATTTTAGATCGTCCTTGTTCTCAAGCTTCTTGGCAATTAAAAAACTTAAAAAATAAAATTAAATCTGATTTTTATTATAAAAGAGATGAAAAGAATAAATCTTGGGAAATAAAAAATAATAGGTTTAAAGAATTACCAGATAGTTGGAATATAAATATTGGTAAGATGAAAGCTCAATTGAAATTTTCATCAAATAGCCAAGTAGGTATTTTTCCTGAACAGTTTGATAACTGGTGTTGGATTGAAGATATTATTTCAAAAAGACCTAGAAAAGGTTCTTTTCAAAAAACAAAAGTTCTTAATACTTTTGCTTATACAGGAATGTCTTCTCTTTTTTCTAGTTCAGCTAAAAGTGAAGTTTGTCATCTTGATGGAGCAAAATCAGCTATTTCTTGGGCAAAACAAAATGCTGAACTATCTGAATTAAAAAACTCTAAAATTAGATGGATTTGTGATGATGTCACAAAGTTTTTAACTAGAGAAATTAAACGAAATAACTTTTATGATGGAATTATTTTAGATCCTCCTGCTTTTGGTAGATTTGGAAAATCCCAATGGCAAATTCAAAAAGATTTACCAAAACTTATGGAGTTAGTGCAACAAGTTTTAACAAAAAATCCACTTTTTGTGATTTTAACCTGTCATGCTCCAGATTTTTTTTCTGCTAAGGATTTTAAAAGAATCTTGGAAGAAATTCCACAGTTTAAAGGTAAAAGAGCAGAAGAATTAGAATTAAAAATTCCTTCTAAAAAAGGTAATAGCTTACCTTCAAGCTTTGGAGCTAGGATTTGTCGATAATAGGGAGTCTGTATGAGAGTTTATTAGGGGGTGGAAAGATTGAAAACCGTGAAAAGTTAGTATTTTTATTACAATTTTCATGCTTTTGCTTGCAAAAGCGTGAAAAAAATAATATTATAAAGATATGACAAAAGTATTAAATGTTTTTGGTAAAATAAAGTTACTACAAAAGAGATATTATAAAGTCTCTCAAAATAAAGAATCACTTCTTAAGCTTTTGAGTGAATCTGAAATTTCTGAACACGTTTATAATTCAAATGCTATTGAAAATAGTACTCTTTCATTGGATGAAACAGAAAAAATATTATTACAAATAGATTTAGATAGATATATTTCAGAACGAGAACTTTTTGAAGCAAAAAATTTGGCACGAGTTGTTTCTTATATTGATAAAGAAGCTAAAGAGAAAGAATTAAATTTTGAAATGATTTTATTTTTACACAGAATGCTTCTCTCTAATATCCGAGATGATATAGCGGGTAGATTTAGACAAAAAGATGAATGGGTGCGTGTTGGAAGTCATATTGCCTTAGATCCACAACTAATTGAAAAAAAATTAAAA
>CAZBBI010000204.1:0-1807 GCA_964490135.1 uncultured Candidatus Peribacteria bacterium | reverse complement strand
ACTCACTACCAAGGCGTTATGAGCGCCCTGCTCTAACCGTTGAGCTACTGGCCTAAAATAAGAGCCAAGTAATATTAGCAAAAATAAATAAAACCACAAAAAAATATAATATTTTTTTTAGCTAGTAATTTATTATGGTGTAAATTTTATTCTAGAAAATTCACGACTATTAAATTTAATTGGAGCAAATTTAGCCAAAGTATTTGAGGTAGAAGAATCTTTCGTTGAGGTACTCCAATATACTCCTTGAGCATCAATAATTGTAAATGTTCCTTCTCCAGATCGTTTATAAAAGTTTTCATCACTATCTGGTTTAATTGATAAAGTAAATATCATAGAATCTGCTGATTCTAGATATTCTTCTAGTCCGGTGAACGCTATTTCTCCAGTTCTAGCAACTTTTTGTTCCAGAACTAATGATTCATCTTTATTTGTTATTTTAGCAAAGAAATTTCCTGCGGGACCAACACTTGTCTCTCGGAAACGAAGTTTAAAACGCAAAGTATTAAGTTCAAATCTATCATCGAGTGCGTTTTCTATCGTCAAGGAACCAAGGTCTGTCCAGTCCGTTTGCTTTGTCATATCAATAAATTCAGCATTTTCTTCAACACTTACTCTTACTTCTTTTTTTTCTATATCATATCCTTGTTTATACTTATTAAAATCCCTTGGTCTTATAGCTATTTTTCTAGCATCACGTTTAATACTATCTGAAAAATCATTTTCTTGAGAAGTACCATTTAAACGTGGCATATTCAAAATCCGAGAAAAAGTCCAAGCCGCCTCAGCTCTAGTAATATTTTTATTTGGATAATAAAATAAACTATTTGGACTTCGTATTAAACTATTATCATACATAGCATATACTGCAGGAGTATACCAAGCATTAGATGGGATATCCCTATATTCTATAATATTTTCAAATTCTTGGGTATTAAGGTCAAAAGCTCTCATAATAATAGTAGCAAATTCAGCTCTATTTATACGATCTGCTGGGTAAAACATATTTTGACTTTTCCCAAGAACCCAACCTTTTTCACTAGCAACTGTTACGGCTTTGGTAAACCAATCAGTTCCTGATACATCTTCAAAGAAATTATGTGGAACAACTTCCTCCGCAGAAATATTTTTAATTCTTAAAAGTAAAGTAACAGCTTCTGCTCGATTTAGCTCTTTCCATGGACGGAATGATCCATCTCCAAATCCTGTCATGATTTTTTCTTCTTCTACGTTTTCAATAGCTTCTGTTGCCCAGTCTGGGAATTCCACTATATCAGTAAAATAAATGGCATGAATCGGTGAAGATAAAATCGTTGTGAAAATAAAAAACGTTATTATTTTTTTATGCATATTTTTTAATGTTTATGAGTCACTGAAAATAATAATTATTACCAACAAATTGTAAAATCCTGTAGATTGATTTTTATAGCATTATAGGGTATAATTAAGAGATGGAACCATCTAAAATAAACTCTATTTCTCAAATTAATAAAGAATTTGAAGAACGTGATGCTCAAGAAAAGGCACAAAAATGGGATTTTCCTTACATTGATATTTCCGGGTTCCCAATTAATCCAGATGTTCTTAGAGGCTTAAGTCAAGAGGGAATAATACAAGCTCATGCTTTACCTTTTTTCCGTAATAAAAAAAGATTAAAAATTGCTGTTGTAAATCCAGTAAATAGAGAAACTCAAAATTTCCTTGATACCTTGAAAGATCTTTTTGAAATAGAAGTTTATATTTGTTCTGATTATGGACTAAAAAAAGCTTATCGGATCTTTGAATCAGAAGTCCTTAATAAAAAAAC
>CAZBBI010000203.1:0-1848 GCA_964490135.1 uncultured Candidatus Peribacteria bacterium | reverse complement strand
ATTTATTTAAAGCCTCCAGAGTATCACCAACACCAAGAATAGTTTTAGCTGATTTAGTTGCGGCAATGTTTTTTAAAACTTCTCGTGTTCCGTTAGCAAATTGATCTTTTTCAAAAAGTCCCACAGGTCCATTCCAAATAATTATTTTAGAATGCGCTAGAATTTCTTTGTAAGAAGAAACTGTATTTTTTCCCATATCAAATATTTTCATATTACCCATAACGTCTTCTACTGGTATATCGATTGTTTCAGTACTGTTGGCATCATCCGCACAGATAACATCTATAGGCATATGAAATCCAGTTTTATTATCTTCTGATATTTTTAAAATTTCTCTAGCGGTATCAACCGCAGTTTCTTCATATAAACTTTCAGCAACATCGTATCCTTGAGCTACTAAAAAAGTATTAGCTAAAGCTCCTCCAACGATAATATTGTCAGCTATACGAGCAAAACTTTTGAGTACAGGAACTTTTGTTCCCATTTTAGCACCTCCGATAACAATGGTAAGACCTTCTACTTTTTCTTTTTTTAAAAAAGGACTAAGTGCTTCAATTTCTTTTTGTAATAAAAGCCCTGGATAGCTTGGTAAAAAACTTCCTAGTCCAATAATAGAAGCATGCGCCCGGTGAGAGACAGCAAACCCTTCATTTACAAAAATATCTGGTTTTAGGTTTTTTAATATTTTTTGTATAAAATCTGAATTATTTGTTTTTTCTCCTGGATAAAATCTTATATTTTCATGAAGTTGTATTTGTGATTCCCCAGGGCTAAGGTCTGATCTAAATTCTATTTTAGTATTTAAATATTTTTCTAAATCAGGTAACACTATTTTTAAAGAATATTTTTCTTCATATTTTCCTTCTGGTCGTCCCAAATGAGAAAGTATATGAACATGTTTTGCTCCATTTTCTAATAAGTATTTTAAGGTTGGAACAGCTGTTATTATTCGTGTTTTTTCAGCAATTTTTCCTTCATCTATTGGGACATTGAAATCAACTCTTACTATGATATTTTTATCTTTGATTTCTGCGGGAGAAGGTAATTTTGTTTGCATTTATAGAATAGATTTAATGTAAGTAAAAAAACACAGTAATGTTATTTGTGTTTTTTGATATGGTCAAATTTATTAACTGATTAACTGGTTAATTTATTTAAACAATTAATTCTTCTGTTTGTGCGACTGGAATAACATTCTCAATAGCCGCCCATTTAGAATGTTTATCTTTTGGAACAATGATTGTTACTTGATCTCCAACATTTGCTCTAAAAAATGTTACAGAAGCATAAAGTACGTTATATGTATGATTGTCTACAAGTACTTGATATTGAGAGCCCTCCATGACTAAATGTCCAATTTTTAAATCTCTAGAAACAAGTTCTATTTGTTTAAAGATGAAAGCACCATTATCAGCAATTGTTAATTTTAACATATCACCTTCAACTAATTTTGATTTGGAAGCATAATTTGTAGGAACAGGATATTGGCTGCCTTCCTGGTCGATCATATTTTGTCCATCAAAAACACCTTCGATTATTTTTTCATCTTCATCGGATACGCTATATTCTGTGCTTTTGGTTGTTATTTTTATATTGTCAGTACTAAGACCCATATTATTTGTAAGTTTTTCTAACCATCGTTCTGTTGCTGATATAGAAGATTTAGCATTACTTAGTGCTTCACTTATTTTTGATACGAGTTCTTGGTCTTTCATATTTTTTTGTATTTATTTTTTTAAAACATTAGGACATTATACTCGAAAAAGACTTAAAACTCAATTCTTTTTTTTTGATTTTATAATTATAAAAAATAACATACAACTTGATGAAAAAAACGTTACTTGGTAT
>CAZBBI010000202.1:0-1888 GCA_964490135.1 uncultured Candidatus Peribacteria bacterium | reverse complement strand
ACTCTTGGAGCAACTGGAACAGTAATAAGTGAAGCTACTCCTGAACTAGTAACGAAAACACTTGGTGGAATATCTGTTATTTCAGATAAAGTTTTAAAAAGAGTACCAAAAGGAGTAAAAACTTTAGGAACAGAACAATCTAGAATTCGTCCTATAGATAATCCACTAGATAACACTTTATCTTCATTGAAAAAACAAGGTTCAAAAACAGAAAAAACAGCTTCTGCAGCAGGAGAAGCAGAAGTTATTGGAGAAAAAATAGGAAGAGAAGCTGGCGACCTTATCCCATTAAATTCACCTGAATTCAAATTAAAACTTTCTAATGTTATGAAAGAGGTTGAGAAAAAATCACCTCAAAATATTGCTAGAATTGAAACTGAATTTTTAGATGAAGGAGTACAAAGTGGTTGGTTAAAATCACCAGAAGAAGGTAGACAAATTTTGAATACAGAAGTTCAACGATTAACTGAAAAACTGACTAATGGACAAATCAAGTTAACCAATAATTTTAATATTAAACGATTAGAAGATGTTTTAAAAGCAGGAAAACTTAAAACAAAATTTGATACGAATACAGGCTGGTTAAAAGTCGGTAAATTTGATGAAAAAGCTAAAAGAATACGAACAGAACAAGATTTGGGAATTGAAGGATTAAATCCTAAATACGCTGGTTTGGATGGAGGAACTGAAACTTGGGGAAAAATCCAAACGATAATAAAACCTAAAAATGTTAAAGATCGAGTTACATTTTCACATTATGATTCTTTTTTAGCAGGAACAACAAAGGGCAAACCTTCAACCTCTCACTTAAATTTTTCTGATGCAATTAAATCTAAAGCAATTCTAAACATTGAAAAAAAAGCTGGAAAAAAGTATCATGTAGACGACATTGATAAAATTTATACCGAAGTACAAATTTTAGGAGAAGTGAGACTTGGTAAAGAAATTTCTGAAATAAGGGTGAAAAAAGAATTTAAATCTGAAATTGAAAAACTTTTACAAAAATATCCACAATATAAAAATCTTATAACTTACGAATAAAATGGGATTAGATAATATCGGCTACAGTAACAAGGAAGAAGATGAGAAAACTCCTAAATTTAGTAGAATTAAACCAATAGCTTATGTGTATGGACTATCCATGGTAACAGATATTCTTGTTGAAAATGAGCAAGGGGAAACAACAACTTTCTCTGTAGTTGGAAAGTGGGAAAATCTAGAATACACAAAGCCAAAACCAGAAAATCAAGATCAAAAAGATTCATTTACTTTTGATCGAATGAGAGCTGGTTTTGAATTCTCAGATAATTTGCCAAAAGATTTTATGAATATAGAAGAACTACCTACCTATATAGAAGAACTAACAGCATATTTAAAGAATAATAAATAAAATGGAACATCTTTCCCCACGCTGGTTCAAGTTTGTAACTTGAACTATATATTTGAGGATTGAGTTCTTTCCTCTATTTAGGACGACAATACAGACTTCTTGTTGAGGAATCAGAAAAAAATGAGGTTCGTTTTATAGGCGGACGAATAGTGCTTCAAACAAAAGATAGGACAGAAAACCAAGGAATTCTAGAAAAATGGTACCTAGGACGTGCTGAAAAAGTATTCCAGGAACGATATAGGGTAATGCTCAGAAAATTTGATTACGATATCATTCCAGAGCTCTCAATGCGGAAAATGGAGAAGCGTTGGGGAAGTTTTCTAACCAAGAAGAAGGTTCTTCTTAATCCAGAGTTGATAAAAGCATCGAAGGAATGAAGGCAAAAAGGGGTCAGGTACCTTTTAAGAAACTGGCGGAGAGATAGAGATACTCTTTATCCCGATTTGTCGGGAACAGAGAGCACAGCACAAAATCTTTTATTCCCTTTGGTCATAAGAT
>CAZBBI010000201.1:0-1891 GCA_964490135.1 uncultured Candidatus Peribacteria bacterium | reverse complement strand
TGGGCTGTGAAAAATTTCGCTCGTCATTTCAGTGTACCTGAGTTACTAGTAGGACTTACTATTGTTTCCATTGGTTCTAGTTTTCCAGAAATTTTTATAAATATTTCGGCTGGCCTACGTGGAGCTGATGATATTGGAGTTGGAAATATTGCTGGTAGTTGTCTTGTTCAAATTTCTTTCATAATGGGTCTTTGTGTTCTGATTGGTGGGACAATGAAAGAAAATAGAAAGAAATTAAAAAGAGATGCTCCAATGTTACTTGGGGCCATTTTCTTATTATTTTTATGGAGTTTGAATGGTGTTATTTCTCCTGGTGAAGCTTTATTTTCATTAGGGATTTATTTAGCCTATATTATTTATTTATTTCGAACTGCCGATAGAATTGAAAAATTAAACAAGAAAAAGAGTAAATCTAATAAACTTGCTTGGGTTGGAGCTTTTTTTGCTGGAGGTATAACTATTTGGCTTTCTGCAGAAGTTTTAGTCGATATTGGTGTAACTGCGGGAGAAAATATTGGTATTTCAAAAGGCATTGTGGGACTTCTTTCTGGAGTTGGAACAGCTATCCCAGAACTCTCAATCTCACTTATGGCTTTACTTCGAAAATCTAACGGAATTTCTGTTGGAAATTTACTTGGATCAAATATCACCGATCCTCTACTCTCTCTTAGCCTTGGAGCTATTATTGGTGGTGGATTCACTGTCTCAAATTTCTTTCTTTTCCAAGTAATACCTATCTGGTTTGCTCTTACTACGTTGGTTATATTCCTTTTTTGGAAATATGGAAAAATAACTCGTGTCCCTGCTGTTGGACTAATGCTAATTTACATTGGAATTTTTTGGTGGTTTTTGTGGTAAATTTATTTATAAATTTCTAAGCATTTCATAATTTGATATACTGACTCCATTCTATTCAAAAGGTTAAAGTGATCAGCTTCCTTCATTACTTTCAGTGTTACGTTCTCTTTGTTTTGTTCTTCAAACTCTTTGAGTCCGTTTAAATCTTGTGCATTATCATTTTCACCAATAAGTAACAAAGTATCATGCGAAACTTTTTGGACTACATGATCAACAAAAAATAATTCATTGGTTTCATCTATTTTTATAGAAGTCTTTCCATCTGGAAGAATTATGTTCCCCTCCTCTACTAGCTGAGATGGATCAATAAACGCTGGAGCACAAACTATTTTAATCTGTGTTTTAATATTCTCAATAGCAATCTCTTGCATCGCTAATAACTGTAAGAATCCACCAAAACTTTTGCCAAATAAAATAAGCTCGTCATAACCTTTTTCGTCAATTTTTTGTATAAATTCGCAAAAGGCATCAAACAAAACTCGAACCCCTCCAAACCTTTCCGCAATTAACATATCATTGCGATCAAAATAATGAAAATCAAGGTCAAAATGTTTAAAAGTTTTTTTAACACCAATAACATCCTTAACGGCTCCTAAACCAGATGAAAACAAAATAGCTTTATTATTTTGCCTTCCTCGTTTTGGACAAAATTCATAAAAAAGTTCTTGTTCCATTAACCATAGAATATAATGATTCTAGATTTTAGCAAACACTATTTCACAAATATCCCCACAACTTCCACATGACTTGTATGAGGAAATTGGTCTACCAATGATAGTTTTTTTAGTTTGTAGTCTGATTTTTCTAACATTTCTGTATCACGTGCCATTGTTGCGGCGTTACAAGAAACATAAACAATCTTTTTTGCGCCTAATTCTATTACTTTTGTAAGTGTTTTTGGTGCAATCCCTGCTCGAGGTGGATCCAATACAATCGTATTAATTTCATTTTTAAAATAAGGGTGAGCTGTCAAAAATTTCCCAATGTCTTCATTAAAAAATTTAATCCCACCAACTTCATTTTTCTTAGCACT
>CAZBBI010000200.1:0-1918 GCA_964490135.1 uncultured Candidatus Peribacteria bacterium | reverse complement strand
TCCAGTTCTAATAATACTGATAAAATTAGTCTAATTATATTTATGGGGATTGTTACAATTTTTATATTAAATATTTTTTCAATATTTAATGACAAAAAACAACCAGAAAGAACCGCAATTATTAGTGTTATTTTTGGTATTTTTGTTGGAATTATTTTTATGAGCTTTTTGATTGGAATTATCTCTGCATTTTTTATGTTTATCTTAGGTAACTTGAGAGGAACTGGTGGTGTATCATCTTCTAGTAATGGAAGTGATGGGTTTGGTAATACTAATTTTGGAGGTGGAAGTTTCGGTGGCTTCGGTGGGGGGAGTAGTAGCTTTGGAGGTGGAAGTTTTGGTGGAGGAGGATCTAGTGGTAGTTGGTAAAAACTATTAAAATTTATCTTTTTGACTAAATAAGTATTTCCCTTAAAGTTAAACTGATTTAATTAATTATTAAGCATTTATTAAAAATGAAAAACAAAATATTATTAGGTTTAGTTGCACTATCTGGAATTGCCATTTTTATCTTTATGGGAACATATAACACCCTAATTGCAAAAGAAGAAACAGTAAAAGAAGCATGGAGTCAGGTAGAAAATGTATATCAACGACGTGCTGATTTGATCCCAAATCTTGTAGCTTCTGTAAAAGGTTATGCTGCACACGAAGAAGAGACTTTAACAGCCGTAGTTGAAGCTCGAGCAAATGCTTCAAAAACTAATATTAATATTAAAGATGCTGGCGAAATAGCTAAATTCCAACAACAACAAACCGGTCTTAGTTCTGCCTTAAGTCGTTTGATGGTAGTTATAGAAAAATATCCAGAACTAAAAGCTAATGAAAATTTCTTACAACTTCAAGCTGAACTTGAAGGCACTGAAAATAGAATTTCTGTAGAACGAAAAAGGTTTAATGAAGTGGTAAAAGACTACAATATTTATCGACGACAATTTCCAAAAAACATAATAGCTAGTATTTTTGGATTCGAATCTCTTGCTTTATTTGAAGCAGAAGAAGGAAGTAATAAAGCTCCAGTGGTAGATTTTTCTAATTAAAAATCATCTAACTCTTCTGAGTTATCCTGCCAACTTTCCTTATATTTTCCTTTTGACAAATACCAAAACCTCTCTATATTTCTGTGGAATTTAATCATAACTTAAAATGGCACGACCAAGTAGAAAAAAACGAGCATTCTTCGCCCTTTATTGTCAAGAGTGTCACGAAAAATTAGGAAAGCGTGTAGAAAACTACAAAATAATGCTTAATCCTACAAATACAAATCCTAAGGAGTTTAAAGCAAATAAATATTGCTCACGATGTAGAAAACATCATCCTCATAAGGCTAAGCAAATATCTAGATCACAGAATTAATAGATCATTACGCTCTAAGTCTTTACTTTTAAAAAATCGAAACTCCCATAAACCCCCTATATCAAGGGGGCTTTAAGGAATCTTTAATAAATAAACTTGAAAAACCACTCTTTTATTGTTACATTTACAATCACACAATGAAATCTATAAAAATATTCGACACGACGCTTAGAGATGGAACTCAAATGGAAGGGTTTTCTTTAGATATGATGGACAAAATTACTGTAGCTAAAACCCTTGATGATCTTGGCGTACACTACATTGAAGGTGGTTGGCCAGCCTCAAATCCAAATGATGAAGCTTTTTTTGAGGCTATGAAAGATATCAAATTAAAAAATGCTAAACTTTGTAGTTTTGGAGCAACTTATCACAAAAAATTCAAAGATCCGAGCGAATGTCCGTCTTTGCAAAAAACTATAGAATGTGGTGCAAAAGCTGCCTGTATCTTTGGAAAAACATGGAAACTACACATACGTGATTTTTTAGATATTACACCAGAAGAAAATTACGAAATTATAAAAAATTCTGTCAGATTTTTAGCAGAAAATGGTTTAGAAGTTAT
>CAZBBI010000199.1:0-1919 GCA_964490135.1 uncultured Candidatus Peribacteria bacterium | reverse complement strand
ACGGATTGAAATTTTGCTCATGGTCTAGGTTTAAAATTATTGTTTGATGGACTATGATTAAAGTACTTCTAATTATAGAAAGATTATTTTTTTTGACAAACCTCTTCACTTTATTTTTTTTCAAAAAAAAATCGGATGTTGTGCTCTCTGTTCTCGCAAATGCTAGATAAAAAGTATCCCTATCTCTTTAGATTCAAATACATGGATCCCCGATCGAGAGCTTGAACACCTATTTGAGGTTGTCGAGGATGACAGTACTTTGTGTTTTTGAATAACACGTACACAAATAACAATCCGCCTTTTTAACTTAAAACCAAGCTAACCCCTTTTTCTTTTCAAATTGTATCATTTTGATGCACAATAGATTACGTATGATCTGTCTTTTATCGTCTGCTAAAACTTTTTCATCTGAACCGTACAACTTAAAGGTCGGTACAGAGGCTTTATTATTAAATAAAACCGCAAAACTTGTTGAGAAACTTCAAACACAAACTCCAGACAACTTAGGGAAACTCTTTCATGCGAGTGAAAAAATTTCGGATTTAAATTATGGGCGTTATCAAAACTGGGATAATCAAAAAGAAGAACCAGTATTACATGCCTATAACGGTGATGCTTACCGAACACTGAAGTCAGAACCATTGACTTCGGATAATTGGAAACACGCAAATGAGCATATTGCAATTCTCTCCGGGCTTTACGGAGTGTTGCGACCCACAGATCAAATACGTCCACATCGGTTAGAAATGGGAACAAAGACAAAAGATTTAGCTGGGGAGACTTTATATGATTTTTGGAGAGAAGAAGTTTCCGAAAAACTGAATCAGATTATTCATGATTCAGACACCAAGTATCTTCTCAATGTGGCATCCAAAGAATATTTTAAGGTAATTGATCGTGATCAAGTATCAGTACCAATTATAGATATAGATTTCAAAACGAAAGGTCCAAACGGTCTTCGCACTATTGCAATACATGCCAAACGAGCGAGAGGTGGTATGGCGCGGTATGTTTTAGATAATCAACTCAAAGAACTCCATGAACTGGTTAAATTTAACTTTGGTGGATACAACTATGCAGAAAACTTATCTAGTGAGAAAAATCTAGTTTTCCTAAAGGATTAGCGTACCCAAGAGTAGCTAATTGAATACACAAAAATAAAAACAAGGTGCGACCCCTTTTTTTCCCATATATTTTTATTTCATCAAACTTTTAATAAATTCGTTATATTTATCACACCTCCCAGTTAAAGCTTTTAGATGTGAGCAATCTTTTGTTGGATCGCTCCTACATTCAAAAGATTCAATAGACGTACGTTCCAAGCATCCTTTAATAGGTTTTGATTTTGTTGAAAAGTCTTTAGTATCATAAAGAGAACTATCCCCAATTGAGCCATATACTTCTACTAAACATGAATCATATTCTGAATTGTAGAATATTGTTTTTATTGTATCGACGGAGTACCAATCTTTAATTTCTTTTTCTAGAGCATCTCTCATTGCTAAACATTTTTGATTTTTTTCAAAATAGCTAGATTCTTTTTTTACTGACTCCATACATTTAGAATTCTTCTGTTCTAAATTACGTATTTCCTGCTTTAATTCTATAATAGTTTTGTTTAAATCTATATCACTATCTTGTTTCTCAGAAAGAGAATCATCACATCCAACAATCAGTAATGGGGAGACCAAGAACAATAGTATTTTTCTCATTATATAAATAATAATAAATAAATTCCAAAAAACAATTATATCATTAACTCATAGACTAGGAACCTTTCCTTTGTACGCCATCACATTTTTCTCACATCCAACTCAATCCCCTCTTCATCCGAAACTACTAGAACCACTTGATTTTTTATATCTGCATAAATGTTATGAAAATAATAAATAAATGTGAAGAATCAAATCAGACTGGTA
>CAZBBI010000198.1:0-1919 GCA_964490135.1 uncultured Candidatus Peribacteria bacterium | reverse complement strand
GTATCTGGAACAATCTGTATTTCAGCTACTTTTATAATTCTGCCTTTAAATCCTTAATATACTGCTCCAAATCCTCTTTCAATACATTTATTTGCAAACCATAAGACCCTTCAGGTGAAAATTCTGGTCGATCATCATGCATAGGATCTTCTGGATTATAGGCAAAATATTTACTATATTTATTTTTAAAATAAGGTGTTATCCTATAAATAGGTGATAGAACAATAACATTTTTTTCATAATCACGATATTTTCCATTAGCATCATATTTCACCTGAAATTTAACATTAGCAGGATTTGTTTTCCATTGTATATCTAATGTTGCTTGTTCAGGCTTACTCTCCATGAATTTCTCTAAAGCATCAATATATGATTGTAGTCCCACCCTATCTAAAGTTGAATATGGTGCATTTTGTATATAACTATCATAATATTTTTCATGAATTTTTACACTCTCCTTTATTGTTTTACAAATTTCTGATACAGGAGGACTAAAACATGCAAATTCCCATTCATTTTCTCCTATTTCATGAATTATTGTATGATAGATCTTTTGTGAAGAAAAAATTGTTATAAATTTATTCATTATATTGCAGGGTTAATTATTACTTTATATCCTTTTTTATCTAAAGATTCTTTAACTATATCTAAAGATTCTAAATCAGGATGAAAATGTCCTGATTTTCGTGTAATTTCGATAACTCCACTATCTAACCTTTTTATTGTCCCCGCACTCAATATATCTTCTCCGCTACTCAATACAGGATGAGGAAGATAGTCATCTGCTCTTCTCATGGAAAACACCATTTCTCCATTTTGTTTCATCACAAAGATTATTTCTCCTTGTTTTCCATTTACTGTTTTTCCTATTCCCTTTTCAACAAAATTCTTTAAGAGCTTATCTAATTCGTTCACATTATAACGTGTTTTCGTAATAATTCCATCCGAGATCATTTTTTTTGCATGAAATGGTTTTTCTTTTGGATAATCTGGAATCTCTAATTTATACCTTGGATCATCTACCAAGCTAAAAACTTTATTTTTTGTTGTTTTTACAATTGTTTTACTCCCTCCACCTCCAGTGCCCACACCATCATCAACTATACTTACTAATGCTGGTTTTTCTTTCATAAACAATGACTTCCACCAAAGTGCCATATCATCAAATTTCTTTACCGCCAACCCTGATAGACCCTTCAGCATTGACGGAATACTTGCTGCTATTGTCCCCAAATCTGCTGCTAAATATATATTTGAATTTTCTGTCTTACTAAATCGATCATCATAAATAAATTTCTCTTTCACTTCTTCACTCACTTCGGATGATAGAAATTGAATATTTTCTATATGTTCTGCTCCACTCAAAAAGAATTCTTGAAGATTTTTAAAGGTTTTTATGCCTGTCATCTTATAATTAAGCAGATTGGCGTCTGCTTGATTATTTAAAAACATTTTCACTATACTTCCCCCTATATCCATAACGATAAATCGACCTCCTTCAACAGCAGAATGTGCAATTGATTTTATTCCCACTCCTGTTTGCCAGTCATCTCTAACTTCTCCTGCTTTTGTTTTTTCCCAAAAGTTTTGCCAAAATTTCTTATCAATTACTGCTCCAAACACTCCTGTAGCATAATCGTCTCGTCCTATATTAATTATAAAATCTTCCCCTCCCTCCCTACTCGTCCCATCACTCACTCCTGCCGTAGCAACTTCCCATGTTTCCTTGATCACACTTTCTTTAACACCATACAATACTTCTACTTCTTGGCGGATGCTTTGTTGTTTCCTCTCATATACAACCTGGGCTTGCTTGTAGCTCGTTTTTTCTTCTTGATAACGTGCATACAACGTCGCTGTTCGTCCCAATGAGACTTGATGTTGGTTAAACTCGTCTTGCGTTGCATGCAGCTCCGCTC
>CAZBBI010000197.1:0-1921 GCA_964490135.1 uncultured Candidatus Peribacteria bacterium | reverse complement strand
GAAGACAAACTTTTATAAAAAATTTAGAAAATACAGAAATTTCTACAGTTTTTTATGAATCAGTACATAGATTCCCACGTTTATTAAAAGAGTTGCTAGAGTTCTTGGGTTCAGATCGAAAAATTTGTGTTGGAAGAGAGTTAACCAAAATGTATGAAGATGTTTTTCGTGGAACAGTAGGGGAGGCGTTGGAATACTTTAATGATTCAAACACAAAGGGTGAATTTGTAGTTTTAGTAGGTCCTAAGGGATTTTGTTTACCTCAGTAACTCCCAATCAGGAAAAGATTTTTTAGGGTCTATTGTCAATCTAAGACGATCACCATTTACAGCTTGTCGAGATATCTTTCCGGTAATCATGAAATTAGCGGTATTATATAGCTCAAATCCACCAGTAAACCTTATAATTAATTGATTATTATTGATAACTTCAAAATCATCAGTCTGATCTTGAAGTCGACCATCTATATAAAGACTCATCTCATTAAAAGTTGACTCAAAATCTAATATTTCGTTTGAAACACCATTGTTGTCTTTGTCATAAGCTACTGATCTACTGTTTACAAAGATAAGAATATCTTCAATTAAAATAGGCATATTGTGTCTGATGTTTTTTGAAAGAAAAATAACGTCTCGAGAACCTGGTGCATAATTTTGGTTCCACAAAAAGTTGGCATTAGAATTACGATAAACAGTTGGTGTCCCTTCGTCCAACGTGTTTTTAGATGAATTCTTAGTATCTGAATTTATACGAGTTGTACTGCCTGTATTTGGCAAAGTAGCAATAAGATCTTCTTCATTATTTAAAACGAGTTCAATAGTACGTCCATGTCGTCCACCGATAACAGTTCCCCAAATATCAAAAGTTAGACCTTCACCACCATGTAATAATATATCATTAAAACTAAAACTCACTTCTTTGGATGTAAGAACATTACTTATTGATACTACTTCACTAGTATTATTTAGTAGTTCTAATTCATTAAATGTTTCATCTAGTTTAGCCGTTCCATTATTTTTTAAAGTTAGATGTTTAAGTATTATATTTTTTTTACCTTCATTTTGGATTCTGAATCGACCGATTCGAGAATCTTTCCCAAACCTTAATCTAGCATTATTACTTCCAAGTGGCTTGAAGCTTAATTCTTGTGTTTGAAAACTACTAATTTTAGTTGTTGTTCTCTCTGTATATTGAGGTCGGTTATAATAATTTATTTTTTCTTCGATACCATTTGCGGTTTCAATATTAAGAAGTTCAAATCCAATAGTTCTTCCTACCTTTGAGTTTAGATGAGCAGTTATTTCAAAGGTAGACGTATTACCTTTTTTTATAAAAACGGGTTTTAGAAAACGTAACCGCACCTGATCATTATTATCAACTCGTCCCAAAAAAGAACGGTTAAACTTAGTTGTAGCACGAACACCTTTGACATCAGTTCTATCACTTAATCCAGTTTTTTTTAATATAAGAGTTTTTATATAAACATCTTCCTCTTTTGGTGTTATAGAAATATTTAAAAAGGAAATATTTACACCATTACGAGGTACAACTGATGGTGTTGTGTCAAAAATTTCAAGTTCTAAATTCTTTAACTCTAGAGCAAAAGAAATAGGAAAACAAAAAAGTAAAAAAACGAAAGCGGTAAATGTTTTTTTCATCACCTCAAAACTAGAACTCTTTTAGGCAAAATGCAAGTTTTTAGCACTCAACGAAGAATACTGCCAAAAACTTTTGACATACATTGTTAGCACTTGTATAATTGGACTGCTAAAAAATTAATAACAAAAAAACATGTCAAAAATTATTGGAATCGATCTTGGAACAACTAACTCCTGTGTCGCGGTGATGGAAGGGGGGAAAGCAGTTGTAATCCCAAATTCAGAAGGAAATAGAACAACACCTTCTATAGTTGCACAAAAAG
>CAZBBI010000196.1:0-1929 GCA_964490135.1 uncultured Candidatus Peribacteria bacterium | reverse complement strand
CTTCTTGCGCGGACAGAACAATCTCTTGTGTTAAAAATTTCCAACTATGTACTTTGTGATTCCAAAAATAATCTACCCCAAAGTAAGTAAAAATAATCAAAATAAATCCAATAATTGCACGCCACATTTATAATAATTATTAATGATTAATAGGAATTTATCAATAAAACACTTTATTTAAAATTCATTAAAATAAATTTCACAATAATTAACACAATAAGCATTGACATAACTACATAAACAATTATAAGTACTTAAAATTTAGATTACAAATATGTACGAAAGAAGGCACGATTTTAATGTAGATTCGGAACTACTACTTAATTCAGCAACTGAAATCCCTGATTTAGATGATTCTTCTAAAAATCTTACTCCTCTTGAATATTATATAAGAGAATCTGTCTCTAAAACACTTCTTAGTGCAGAAGAAGAACAAGATTTGGCTGATTCTATGAAAAATCAATACGATCAAATTAAAGAAATATTAAATTCTGTCCCAGATGACTCCCCACTCAAACAATTACTTCAAACTGAGTGGGAAAACAATCTTAGACAACAAAAAAGACTTAATTTTATTGCTAATAATCTTGATAATGAAAGTTTTAGTCAAACAAAAAAACTATCTATCTTAGTCTCCATTAACAAAATAAAACAATCTGCAAAGATACTTGTTGAAAAAAATTTAAGACTTGTTGTTTCTAGTGCAAAAAAGAAATTACAACACACTCTTCCTCAAAACCTTAATGATCTTATTCAAGAAGGTAATATTGGTTTAACAAAAGCAGCCATTCGTTATGCTCCAAGAAATATTAAATTTTCAACCTATGCTAGTCACTGGATTGATGTTGGTATAAACAACTCTATTAAAAATAATGAAATATATCTTCCTTCTACTACTTCTAGGCTAAATAATATTACTTCATCTATTTACATTGATCTACAGAAAGAACTTAAAAAAAATCCGAATGTAGATGAACTAAAGGAAAAAATGGAATCACTTGGTTATTCTGCAGACTTCCTTAAAGAAGTACAACAAAATATTTTTGATATATTTATAACCCAAACTAACTCTCTAGAAAATCCTACAGGTACTGAAGATGATAACGCTTCTTTAAAAGATTCTATTGCAGATAGTACAATCGTTCAACAAGAGGAAGTAATAGCTAATAAAGATCTTCAAGAGAAAATTAATGATTTAATGAATTGCGGTTTATTAAAAAATAGGGAAATCTTAATTATCTATTTAAAATTTGGATTAAACCTTGATAAAGTTGCTAAAGAGTTTGGATTTCCTGTAGAAAAAAAAGAACATACTTGTAAAGAAATTGCTGACTATTTTGGTTTATCGACGCAACGTATTCAAGTTATTCTTAAATGTAGTTATAAAAAACTAAGAGAGGCTAAAAAGAGGAATCAATCAGTTCGAGAATATTATATTTAAAATTTATTCAATTATTCCTCTAACGCCCCTGCTACCGCCATCACTGGCAGAAAAATCAAAGGAAAAAGGAGTGAATTAACAAAAAGGGAATGAACTATAATAGCTGAAAATCCTGAAAAGAAGGCAAGATAATAAATCTTATTATTTCCAATACCCCTCTTAATATCTCCATCAAAGGAAGAAAGTACAAAATATCGTCGTAAATTTATGAACAAAATTTTTGTACAAAAATAAGAAAAGCTAAGAAATCCAAAAATTCCACTTGTTACTAATATTGTCAAAAGTGTGGAATCTGCTCCTCCAGCAGAAAAGAAACTCTCATCTACAACTCCTTCTTCCGCTGCCCGGAAACGATAAGTATTGTACCCAATTCCCAGTACAGGATATTTCTGAAAAAGTTCAAAAGATTTTTTCCAATTTTCAATTCGAAGACTTGCTGTTGCATCCACTTCATCCGTATCAAGTAAGACTACTGATTTTATCGTTCC
>CAZBBI010000195.1:0-1938 GCA_964490135.1 uncultured Candidatus Peribacteria bacterium | reverse complement strand
TTGCATCTACCCATGTATCCTTCCAGCCCTCTGTCCCTGCGAAACTAACTACGGTATTTTTTCCATTAGAGTAAATAGATACTTTAAGTCCTGTTTTTAAATTATTTAAATCTTTTATATCTACCCCATACTTAGATAAATCATATTGTCTTTTGTAATTATAATTAATATCTTCCCTAGTTTTTGTAACATCATAACTATCATAAACATTTTTTGACATCATCGCAAAAGGCATTGCCTTTGCAGGTAATGTAGAAATTCCATAATAGTCATTTATTTTTACTAAACCTTTTCCAATCAAATACCCAACAGATTTTTTAGTAATATCTGAAATATTTTTAATTCCAGAAATAGTTGTATTAACAACTTTTGTAATTTCTCTTACTAAGAAATTATTAGTAGTACCAATAGATTTTTTAACTTTATTTATAACAATATTCCCCATTTCTTTAAATTTTTCTACGACGCTCTTCGTAAACTCTTTCCATTTTTTAGATGATTTTTGCTTATTTATTTCTAATAAAAAATCTACTAAGCGTGGATCTTTCCCCTTTTTTTGTATTTCTTTTGTTACTATATCCAAAAGAATTATAAGTTCCTCTTCTGACCGAACAGATACAAATTTCCCTAAATCAAGATTTTTATCTTTTATCAATCTCATCATATCCTCCACCCAAGTACTTTTTACTGGAGCATGAATTTCTGTTTCTGATTCCTCCCCTCCCTCATCCAAATTTCGTCTCGGTCCAGGGGATAACGGTTTAGGTTTTATTTTAAATTTTCCCAAAAGCCCATCTCCTGATTCTTGCAAATATCCAGTTAGTTTCTCCCCAAAACTTAAATCATCTGTTTTATTATCAAAATTAAGAATAAAATTTTCTAATTTTCCATACTCTTCTGTACTCACCGAAAGAGTTTTTGACTCTTCTTTTGCCGTTTTTTCTTTGTCCTTGATCGTTCCATACAAAATTTCAGCTGGTTGGGGGTTTCCATGAAGGATTTCTTCATTATGTTTCCCGGCATCATCATGCATTGTTTTTTCTGACGCTTCTGTTGTTCTTTCGTAATTTTTTGTAATATCGTTTTCTTTTATTCTGGATGCGTTTCCTGACTGGATATCGTTTTCAGAGATTCTTCCTCTATTTGAGGCAGCATTTTCTGCTCCTTTTGGGGTAAAATAATATTTCAAAGTCTTTATTCCTTTTTGTAAGGATTTGTACATAGAACTTGTTTCAAAACTTGCTAACGGGTTTTTAGCTGTTGGTAAAATTTCTTTCACTATCTCGTCATATTTACTCACAACTTCTTTTCGCTCTTCTGCGAGTTTTTTTACTAGAGTCATAAAGCTCCCCCCTACAGCATCAACTCCATTTTGTGTTTTCACAAACTCTGCTTCAACGATTCTTTTCGTTAAACTATTTCCTGCTCTTTCTTCTGATGTTTCCCCTAACCATGTTTTAGCTGAAACAAGTTCTTCTACAATATTTCCTTTATTAACTTCTAGCGTTTGAAGTTGATTTTTTATAACAGCTTTTCTTTCTTTTTCTGCGGCATGTAATTTATTAAGTTTCGTATTTATTATTCTTCTCTTTTCTTCATGTAAACTTGGATGTTCTTTATAAAACCCTGACCAGCCGCCATATGATGCTTTTGTTTTTTCATATGCAGTTTTTGCTAAATGAGTCAATCTCCCGATCCCTACTGCTATAGGATTATAATTATTAATAGCTGCTATAGCTCTGGAAAAACCTTGTACTGCCATCGATGCAGACGACCTTCCTATCTGACTTTTGTCTCGGTTCCAACCATCTTTTAACATCCACCCACTCGAACTTCCATAACCTGCTCTTAACTTTTCATCAGTCCTTAATTTATCTTCAAATGTTATATTAGTATTTCTTATCTGGCCTTGTAGTTTAGTTATTTCTTTTTTGTAGG
>CAZBBI010000194.1:0-1981 GCA_964490135.1 uncultured Candidatus Peribacteria bacterium | reverse complement strand
AGGTATTTCCACTTAAATAAATAATAAAAAAACAGACTAAAATCGGTAACCATCTAAATTTCAATAAATCATCTAAACGAATAAAAATCGCTAAATATAACGCCATAATAGCAATAAGATCTAACGAAATATTCCAATCTAAGAAATAATTAGCACATTGCCCTAATGATAAACCAGTAAGTATCACAAATTTTTTCCATTTTTCTTTAAGATAAAAAGTATCTCCAGCAATTGATGCAAAAAATCCGATTGCCCATAAAATTAAAAATAATATTGAAAAATTAGGATTTCTAGAAAAATTTGCCATTATTCCTATTCCTGACAAGAAAAATAGAAAAAATAAAATCTGATTTTCAGAAATATTTTTAGTATTTCCTTTTATGAAATTACCTAAAAAAATCAGAAAAAATGAAAGTCCTACGTAAGGAAAATACAACATCAATGATGATTCATATTTCCCTAAAAAATACGCGTCACCCCCTAAATAAAAACCAAATGGAAACCAAAAAAATAGAGCAAAAAAAACAAACCCAATATTAGTTAGAATTTGTCCTATTTTTTGAGAATTTTTTATGTATTTCATTTTTGATCAAGATTTTTTTCTTCCGGTGGTGCTGTATCTTTCAATAATTTAATATAACTACGCATTAATTTAGTAACCTGCAATTCTAAATTCTGCATACCTCTGTTTGCGGTTCCTGTCCCTTTATTTACAGTAGAAATAACCTCTTTGAATCCATCAGAAAGATATTCTCTAGAAATACCAAACGGTAAAATATTTGCACGTGCATACTTTGCTTGCCGGACAAAAATACCAACTTCTGGATCTGTTTCTTGTTCTTTTAACATATCAACTCTAGGCGTTGGTAACGATGTTTCATCAAAAAAACTTTGAAGATTTTCTTTTCTAATAGCAAATTTTAGAAAATTCCAAGCTAATTTTGGTTTATTTGTAGTTTTAGGTACAGCCAAAGCATGGACTTTCGCTACTATTTTACGAGTTCCACCTAAACCTGGATCTTCAACTTGCGGAAAAAATGTTACTCTGATGTTTTTTTCTGAAATTGTTTTTTGTCTATTTTTTGACTGATTCCCTATAACATTCTTTATCGTTTTAATATCTCCAGAATAACCAAATATCATAGATACATCACCTTTAGCGAATGTTTCAAAATTTTTATATTTAGTAGCTTCGTGAGCTAAAAACTCACTCCATGAATAATGTTTAAATCTGCTATCGGCAAAACTAGTAAACAAATCAACTGCTTTCAGTCCCAAACTAACAGACCGACCGTCTATTGATCCTTTTTTGCGATAAAAATTACCTTCACGTAAATCTTCCGTAAAAAATGATCCTCCAAATTGTAATACTATATTTTCTAGTATATCAAATCCATACAATAGATTATCAAATCGTCCCATAGCAATTCCAGAAGAAGAAAACCGTGCCAATGAATTATCTGTTTTACTTAAAGCTACTGTATCTTCTTGTATTTCTTTCCAAGTTTTACCTGGAACATTTCTCGCTGGAAGACGATCCAAAATATGTTCTTGATTATAAAATAATCCAAGGGAATCTATTCCAAGTGGTACTCCATAAATTTTATCATTTCGTAACAATGTTTCATTGGCAGACCGAACAAAAAGCGAAGAAAAATCTTTTGGTAAAAATGTTTCATCGCCTTCTCTTGCCAACAATTTCTCAAAATTATTAGCTACCCAATTTCCAGTAGTATAAACAACATCTGGACCATGTCCTTCCGCCATAGAGCTAAGTAAAAAGTTTTCTAATTGCGCAGAATTATCAAATTCTATAACTTTTATTTTAATATTTTGTCGTTGTATTTCTGCAAAAAATTCTCGTCCAAGTGCCTCAAGAAAATTACGATTTCCATCTGTCCAAATTTGAAAAGTCATAGGAACCATTGGATCATTTTCCGGATCAAGTATTGGTTGATTCTTTTCCTCACATCCTCCAAAC
>CAZBBI010000193.1:0-1984 GCA_964490135.1 uncultured Candidatus Peribacteria bacterium | reverse complement strand
ATGAGGAATATAGATATGAAGCGGGCGTGGCAGTTCTTTATATCAAGGAAGTAAAAATCGAGTAGAATTACTTAACGGTATTTTTAATCGGGCGATTGAGAGCAATGATTTGCTATTGAGACTTCAAGGAAATATCCTTAAGATTATAGAAGGAGGAAAACAACATGCTACAACTAACTAAATGAATAAGAAAAAACAAATTTTATTAAAATTTATACTACCAGTAATGGGCTTGCTGGTAATAGTATTTGGTTCTTTTTCTTTGAAAGAACGAGTAATGTATTTTTTAGAAATAAATTTCAATGAAGAAGCGATTAGATTACATGAAAGTAACTATTTTGATGATAAAAAAGTACAAAAACTTTGTTATGCAGTAAAAACAGGGAATATAAGAAAGCTTGAGAAACTTTTGATTGAAGGTGTGGATATAAATGCCATTGGAAAGACGAATTTTAATCCGCTTGCCTGGTTATTTTTAACACAAGGCGAATCACCTCAAAAAAGAAAAATCTTTAAATATTTAGTAGAAAATGGAGGTAATGCGACACATCCTATTCGTGAAAATAAACGAACATTACTACATTATTTGGCAGAATATGAAGATCCTTGGTATCTCAAAACGGTACTGGAAAATGGTGTAGATGACATTGATGTTGAAATTGATAGGAAGAAAACTTCCTATTCTACCGCTCTTTTACAAGCTGATTTAGCAGGTAGAAATGAAAACTTCAAATTATTACTTGAGTATGGTGCAAGTGTAGAAAAAAAAGATCGCTCAGGGAAGACTCTATTAAACTCAGTTACCTATAATGGTAATTGGCAATTTACTTTATTCTTGTTAGAATATGGAGCTGATTATATGGAGAGACTTGATAGGGAAAAGGGGAGAAAAGCAAAAGGAAAATCAGACTTAGTTTGGAAACTTGAAACAAATGAATATACCCCCTCTTATGGTTTTACAGCAGAACCGGACTACAGGCAAAAGGTCGTAGAATTTTTACGTGAAAAAGGAGTAGAAGTAGATCCGTGGATGCCAGAGGATGAGGAATATCGATATGAAGAGGGCGTGGCAGTTCTTTATATCAAGGAAGAAAATGGTGAGTGGATAAAATTTAAAGATTCAGATCGATACGATCCAAATAATTTTGATCCAGATAAGCAAAATCCGTTGTAGTAAATGTAGGGAACAAATACTTTTGTTCCTTAATAAAAAATCCAATTAATTGAAAATTTCTGCTTTTTTTGTCAAATGATTGACATTCTGCATGAAAATGCATAAAAATATGGTCAAATTTAACCCAATAAAATATGCCAATATCAGAAAATCCAACACAAGAAGTATTGTCAGAGAAAGAAACATTGGATCGTTTAAATGCAGATTTAGTAGCTGCGAAAGCATTTGAAGGTGGTATTGATGTAACGAAAATACAAGCAGACATTGATGCTATCTCCAGCCCTCAGGTAAATAATTCTGGAAGTGATAATCTATCAAAAGAAGATAAAGCAATCTTGGCTGGGTTTCAGTAAAAAAGCGAAGATTGAAGTTAGTGGAATTTGACAAAAGCGTGTAAATTGTAGTATAATGCAACAAATTAGTATTTTTTCAACACGTATTTATTGACACAAAAGAGTGTAAATGAGAAATTCCAATTGGAGGATATTTTAATACTCTTAATTATGGTAGGGAAAAGACTAGGAACTATAGCAGGATTAGCAGCTGGGATAGCAGCACTTGGTGCGGTGGAAGCTACAAATGTTGAGGCTGGACAGACAGTACTGAATCATACAGATCAGGAAAAAACGTTTTTAGCAAATCATCAATATAATCCATCCAATGATTTTTCTGCAGAAGTTCAGGCTAAATTTGCACTTGTTTGTGAACATTCAGAAAGGTATAATGTGCCGGAGAATACTTGTTATACAGAGATAACTGCTACAGATTCAGAAGCTAAAGAATTTTTGAATGAAATAATTAGAAAAGGAC
>CAZBBI010000192.1:0-2006 GCA_964490135.1 uncultured Candidatus Peribacteria bacterium | reverse complement strand
TTTCATTTTTTTTTCTAGAGAACCTTTGGTTAATTATGGTGAAGAATGTGATTTGCAGTTTCGATCTTGTACGGAGGGGAAATTGTCTGGAAGATATGAATATGAGCAATGTTCTGTTAAATTGCCAAACTCTTGTCGGGTTGGATTAATTCCGTTGGAACACGATGAAACTAAAACTTTTTATAAAAAATTAAAAGTGGCTTTTGGCGATGTTTGTCAGTCACAAGAGCGTTCTTGTGATGAAGGCGTTTTATCTGGGAATGAAGAATATAAAGAAAGTTTTTGTGCAGCGGAGGTACCCAAAAGTTGTCAGGTTGGAAATATTATTCTTGCTCACGGAGAAACTAAATATTTTTATGATTCTTCAGATCTTTCAGTCGGAGAAGTTTGTGAAAAAGTAGAACGTAGTTGTGATAATGGAATAATTTTAGGTAATAAAAATTATAAACACGAATCATGTACACCATTTAAAAGGCAGTCATGTGAATTGGATGGTGTTGTTATTGAAGATGGGGCTTTTGTGAATTTTTATAAAGAATCTTCATCAGACAATTGTGAATCATCTGTTAGAAGTTGTGAGGATGGTGTTTTGACTGGGAAAAAGGATTATGATAAATCTTCATGTAGAAAATTTGAGACTTGTAGATTTGGTGATCATATCATTGGCCACAATGCAGCTAGAGTCTTTTATGAAAATCATACTCTTCCAAAGGGTGGAAAATGTGAATCCGAGTTGAGATACTGCTCTGATGGTAATTTGTCTGGAACTTTCCAAAACCTTTATTGTTCTGTCTGGGACGTGAAAAAAAATGAATATTGTTCTTTTTCCGATGTAAGCATAAATAATAATGAATCTGAAATATTTTATTCACAAGAAACAGTTCCATATGGAGAAAAATGTGAAGATTATAGTAAAGAAAAATTTTGTTTAAATGGGAAAATAAAAGGAGAAACTAAATATGTTTATAGTTCTTGTGAAGTAGAAGAAGCTCCTCCTGAAGCAATAGATTTAGATTGTCACGTTGATGGAGAAACAATAAGAAATAGAATGTCGAAGATTTACTACAAAAATAAAAAAGTTCAGTATGGAACTAATTGTCAGCCAGAAAGAAGAGTTTGTAATGAGGGTGTTTTGAATGGTAGTTTTGAAAATAATTCATGTATGGTAGAACTTGGTGAAACATGTTTTGTATCTGGTAAAGAGTTAAAGGATGGAGTAAGTCAGGTATTTTATTCTAAACAAAAAACGAAAAAAGGAGACATGTGCCAATTACATAAACAAAGAAGAACTTGTGATAATGGTGTGATGTCTGGTGATAGTATCTATTTCAATTCTAGTTGTGAAGAATATGAAGTACAGTCGTGTGAATTAAATGGTTTTGAAGTTAATAATGGTGATTTTGCGAGATTTTATTCGACAGATAAAGTCTTAGATGAAAATGAATGTAAATCACAGGTTAGAGTTTGTGATGATGGGGAATTATATGGAAGTGATGATTATAAATATGTTAGCTGTACGAAAAAAAGTGATTGTAAACTGTGGGATGGAAGTGTGATGGTTAACAGTTCTCGCGTATTTTATAAAGATCATACTGTTGGATGGAGTACAGAATGTAAGGCGAAAGAAATAAGAACTTGTGATGATGGGGAACTTTCTGGAAGTTATACAAACCAGTATTGTTTTGCGACAGAAAATGATATGTGCTTTTACTCAGGAGTTTCGATTAGAGAAGGTACGTATAAAATATTTTATAGTAAAAATATCGTAAATGAAGGTGAAAAATGTGAAAAGTACAGTAAGAAAAAATTCTGTTTAAGCGGAAAAGTTGCAAGTGATCAAGCGTATATTTACACGTCTTGTACGGAAAAAAAATAAAAATTAATTAAATAAAAATGGGATTACCACAATTAAAAGCGGATAATGAAATGAAAGATCAAGGTTTCTTTGATAGTATTTTTCATAAAAGTTTTAATGACGTTTTGCCAAAGAATGAAGTTGCTGATGA
>CAZBBI010000191.1:0-2015 GCA_964490135.1 uncultured Candidatus Peribacteria bacterium | reverse complement strand
AATTTTATGCTGATGTTGTTTTACAAGAAACATTCCCGGCCGGACTAGTTGCTCCTGTTAGCAGGGGATTTTGGATCCAGCGGGCGATTTATGATGTAAATGATGATGAATTTGAAACGCCATTAAATAGTTTAAAACTTGGAGAAAATTATGTAGTGAGACTAAAGGTGGTAACAAACACTTCGCACCGGCAAATTATGATTGAAGACAAGATTCCCTCAGGGGCTGAGTTTGTAAATTTTGAGTTTGAGAATACAAATAAGGAGCTTGAAAAATATGCTGCAGCTGGAAGGTATGGAGGAATTACTCCATATGGTGAATATGAAGATGATTATATGCCTAGGCATTGCTGGGGATGGTGTCGTCCGACATTTGATCACCAAGAATTTCATGCCGAAAAAGCTAGATATTTTGCAAATTATTTAACTCCTGGAACTTATGAGATTAAATACGTAATTAAGACTCGTTTACCAGGTAGGTTTGAAGTTCTTCCTGCCAAGGTTGAAGAAATGTACTATCCAGAAGTTTTTGCCACGACAAAAGGGGAGAGCGTGATAATTGAAAAGGAATGATTTGCTAAAAATAAATTTAATAAATAAACTCTTTAAGATAAAATTTTAAACCTATGAAAAAACTTTCTTCAATTGCTTTCGTGTTATTATTAATTTTTAGTTTAACTGCTTGTGAAAAATCAGTTTCTGTTAAATTTGATACTAAAAAACCTCAACAAGTAGAAAAAAAGAAAAACATTAATCTCGTTTTGAAAGAAAAAAAAGTTGATATAAAAGTATCAGAAAAGGTAGAAGAAATTGTAAAAGAAAAAGAAGAAGCTGGAATTGAGGATAAACAGGAAGAAAAAAATGTTGTGCAAGCAACGGATATAGTTGAAGAAGTATTGTTTGCTCCATTCTTTTCATCTATTACGGAAACTGAATTTAATCAGAAGTTAAAAGGAAAAGCAGACATGGTGGTAATTGATATTCGTACACCAGATGAAATTATTCAAGGTAAAATTACAGAAGATCCATTAGAAATAGATTATTACAAAGAAAATTTTAAGGACGAATTAGAAAAATTAGATAAAACAAAAACTTATTTTATTTATTGTGCTCATGCTAATCGTACAGGTGATGCAAAAAAACTTATGAAAAATATTGGATTTACAAAAGTTTATGATTTAAAAGGTGGAACAATCACATGGAAAGGTAAAATGTATGGACAAACTCCTCGTAGTGAAGTCGTGCAAAGGTTCCTAGGTAAACCTACAGTAATAGTGTTGGCAGCAACATCTTGTCCACATTGTCAGACAGCTATGCCAGCATTTGAGGAAGGTGTTTGGGACAACTATAATTCAAAAGTTAATATTTTTGTTAATGTGTTAGATAATAAAAAATTCCCACAAAAGCGTATTGCGCAAGGTTATGATGCCACTTTAACATTTAGGGCGCTTACGGGAGAAGATTGTGGATATGTTCCATCTTGGATAATTTTGGATAAAGATGGAGAAGTGGAAAAGAAAACTTGTGGAGCTGGAAAAGGGGTTGATGAGATTACAACAACACTTGATACTTTGTTGAAATAAAGGCATAAGAAACTTTTAAGTTTTTTTCTTGTAATACCACATTTTGTGCGTAAAATAGATTCACTAACACAATATGTTGTGTTTTGTGTAGTTATGCTTGCCAAGTAATTTCTTAATAACTTAATTATTTATAAATGAAACAAATAAAAAAAAGAAACGGAAATATTGTGGAGTTTGATAAAAATTGTATTTGTGCAGCAATTTCACGTGCCATAAAAACAACAGAAGGAACACCAAATACAGAATTAGCTCAGATTGTTTGTGATGAAGTAGTAGAAGAAGTTGAGTTTCGATATTTTGAGACAGAAAAAGTACCTGCAGTTGAGGATATTCAAGATATAGTGGAACAAAAACTAGTTGAATCTGGTAATTTTGAAATTGCAAAACACTATATTTTATACAGAGCTGAACATGCAAAGAAGCGAGCGGAAGA
>CAZBBI010000190.1:0-2057 GCA_964490135.1 uncultured Candidatus Peribacteria bacterium | reverse complement strand
TTTGCCATTGCAATAGATGAGACCGCAAAAATAGAATTAAATCCCGCAAGCCTCCTGTCCTTCAGTTTATAAAAGCTATTTCTCTTTGTTTTTTGATCAAAATGTTCGCGGATATATCCAACAATATTACTTAATCTTTCAGGGGCTGAAAGTGCTTTTTCTCGATCAATATTGCTTATTTTTTTGTCTTCAATCTTTTCAGCCTCTCGAAGAGTGGAAATGTAATCCACCTTAAATCGTAAAACGTTTTTATCGGCAATGGCATCAACAATAGTATAGGTGTGTAGTTTGTCGCCAAAAGCTTGTTCAGTGGTTCTGAGATCAGGATGCCCTCCTGCGGATGAATTGATGGCAAAAATAGGCGTTCCCGTAAAACCAAAAAGATGATATTTATTGAAGGCTTTTGTGATTGATTTGTGCATGTCTCCAAATTGAGACCGATGGCATTCATCAAAAATAAGAACTATATGTCCATCAAAAATAGTGTGTCCTTTGTTTTTTCCGATAAATCTATCGAGTTTTTGAATGGTGGTGATAATTATCCTTGCATTTGGATCTTCGAGTTGTTTTTGTAATTTCGCAGTGCTGGTGTTGCTATTAGCAGAACCTTTTTCGAATTTGTCATACTCTCTCATTGTTTGATAGTCGAGGTCTTTTCGATCCACTACAAAGAGCACTTTATCAACATATGGTAGTTTACTCGCCAATTGAGCGGTTTTAAAACTCGTCAAAGTCTTCCCTGATCCAGTCGTGTGCCACACATATCCACCCGCATCAATACTTCCGAGTTTTTTATAGTTTGTACTTACTTCAATTTTGTTCAGTATTTTTTCTGTCGCTACGATCTGATACGGTCGCATAACCAAAAGCTGTTTGTCTGTGGTAAAGACGCAGTATTTTGTCAGAACATTTAAAATACTATGTTTAGCAAAAAATGTTTTTGCAAAATCCATTAAGTCGGTAATGGGGCGATTGGTATGGTCTGCCCACCAGCTAGTAAATTCAAAACTATTGCTCGATTTTTTTCCTTTCTTTTTTGCTCCGTTATTTAATTCCTTCAGGTGTTCAAAACGATTTGTATTACTGTAATATTTCGTATGTGTTCCGTTGGAAATAACAAACAGTTGCACATATTCAAAGAGTCCCGAAGAAGCCCAGAAACTTTCTCTTTGATATCGATTAATTTGATTAAAGGCTTCTTGTATTGCCACGCCTCTTTTTTTGAGCTCTACATGAATTAAAGGCAAACCATTTACCAAAATGGTCACATCATAGCGATTTGATCTTTGTCCTTTCTCTGTTGCATACTGATTGATTACCTGCAGGTTATTGTTATGAATATTTTTTTTATCAATGAGATAAATGTTTTTACTCGTTCCATCATCGCAGTTCAAAATCTTGATATGATCTTCTTGGATGGTGGTCGTTTTTTCTTCAATGCTTTGGTTTGGATTGGCAATTTCCGTTTTAAAAAAATGACTCCATTCTTTATCACTAAATTGGTAATTATTGAGTTTTTCCAATTGTTTTCGGAGGTTTATTATTAAATCTTCTTCTTTTGTTATTTTTAGGTATTCATAGGCTTGAGTTTCTAATTGTTTAATAAACTCCTTTTCCAAAGCGTCTTCACTTTGATAGTGCTCAGCTCTTTTCTTTGACGGAGTGAACTCAGCCACAACCGTACTTTGAGGATTTTGTGCAACGATATTTATATCTTTATTATTCATATTATTTTTCTAGTTCTTTAAAAGTAAGAAGCTTCTCTCGGTAGTATTCGTATTGTTGCCGACGGGCTTTTATTTCAGCTGGAAGACCGATTGAAATGTCGTTTATGAGAGCGTCGAATTTATCGAGAATTTTAGCTATTTCTTTTTGCTTCTCTAGATCTGGTAGCCCCTCTCTAAATGGAACAGGAATTTTTATTTTTTTTACATTTGGGGTTGTTAGCTGTGGAATACTTCCACCACTATGCCCAATTTCAGTTATATCTAAGATATAATTTAAAAATTTAGTAGTAATTAACTAATTTATAGAATATTTTTATAATTATTATTATA
>CAZBBI010000189.1:1314-2087 GCA_964490135.1 uncultured Candidatus Peribacteria bacterium | reverse complement strand
CAAAATTGCTTCCCATTCTGCCTTTGGCATAGCCTCAACATCACGAATTGTTAATTCAAAGTCATTTAATGTCTTTTTAGTTATCTCTTTAGGCTTATCCGGTTCACCTTTATCATACGTTCCTTCCTCAAAAGATTTTTTCTTTTCTTCTGTCATCGCTAAATAATTTGGGTCATTTTTATAAAGAAGTTCGTCTGGTTTTTCCGTGTTTTCAAGTTCTTCTTGTTGAATTTCTTCTGAAGACTTTCCGAAAAAAACATCTCTATAGGTGAAAACAAAAAATAAAATTACAAAAACTGCTATTAAAAAAACTACTCCCCAAACAACATTAATTGTAGAACTTACTAATTTTGTTTCTTTTTCATGAATACGATATTTACGTATTAATAACAGGGATTGTTCCCATTCTTCCTCTGAGATTCCTGCTTCTGTTGCCAAAGCCCAAATCTCATCTAGGCTCATCCCGTTTGCACGTTTTTCTTGTATACTTTCTGCTAATTCCTGAAAAGAAACATTTACCATCTTCTTATTATACCATTAAATTTATTTTTTTTATAGAAATTTCTATATACTTTTAGTATTGTTATTTTGTATGAAAGAATTTTTTATAAATATAGACGAAATCAAATCACAATTTTTTCGTATTGGAAACGGAGAAAAAAAATTAATAATTCTACATGGATGGAATCAAGAAATGGATATTGTAGAAAGTTACCAACCACTTATTGATGAACTTTCTGAGTATGATTTTTTAGAAAATTTTTAAATCATTC
>CAZBBI010000189.1:0-1304 GCA_964490135.1 uncultured Candidatus Peribacteria bacterium | reverse complement strand
TCCAGGATTTGGAAAAAGTGATATTCCAAATAAAGATGGTTGGAATACAACAGATTATGCTGTTTGGCTTAAGAAATTCTTACAAAAAATAGATATAACTTCAAAAGACGATGTTGTGTTTTTTTCCCATAGTTTTGGGGGACGTGTTTTAGTTAGATTTCTTCTCAAAAATCAGAATTTTTGTCAAAAATCTATAATTACAGCTTCCGCAGGGATTAAATGGCCTTTATCTCTACGACAAAAAGTATCAATATTTCTTTCAAAAAAATTCACTCGTTGCAAAAAAACCATCCCTCAAAAAATACAAAAAATAATTTTAAATAAAATTCTTGGTGCTAGAGACTGGGGCGCTGTTAAATCCGAACTAAAACCAACTCTAAAAAAAGTAGTTGAAGAAAAAGATTTTCGTGAAAGATTATCTAAAATAAAAACTGAAATATTGCTTATTTGGGGAGCCAAAGACAAAGTAACACCTTTGACGTCAGGAAAAGTTTTTGCAGATATGTTACCGAACGCTAAAATGAAAATCTTTGCGGAAGGACGGCATGGAATCCACAAAACGAATACAACGGAGATGGCAGAAGAAATCGTTTCTTTTCTTAAATAATAAAACTATTGTATCTATATAGATGATAAATCCTTTAAATAATTTCAACCTCTTAGTAACTGGAATTTTTGTTATTATTGGGATCCGAACACTTTTTTGGCATTTACAAAACTGGCAATTACGAGAGTATAGAGCTGACCGAATGAGAGCTCACCTGCAAACGAAAGAAGGACGTAAAAGTATTTTTAGTCTTTGGGTTTTTAAAGGAATTTTACCTCGACCAAAGTTTACGGGAAGAATATTTATGATTATTGGGATTTTTATACTGCTCTATTTAAGTATTTTTTATAGTGTTAAATCCGTCTTATTTACAAACTCCATACTATTAACTTCCATTATTTTTGAACGAAGTATTTTCTTAACTGTTTCTATCTGTGTATTTCTATCCAAAACACCTGTTTGGATTTCTCGAGAAATTCTTTTTGCTAAAGCTAAAAAGCTAAGAAAGTCAGCTAAAAATTTAACTGTTATTGGTATTGCTGGGAGTTATGGAAAATCCAGTACCAAAGAAATTTTAGTTCACTTACTAAATCAAGAATTTGGGACAGAGAATGTCCTTTTTAATCCAGAAAATAAAAATAACGAAGTGGCTATTGCTCGTTTAATAATCAAAAATAAAAGATTCTTTAATTGTTCCTCCACTGAACAAGGGGTAGCTACTCAAAAATTTCTCGTAATCGAAGTCGGTGCCTACCGT
>CAZBBI010000188.1:1305-2094 GCA_964490135.1 uncultured Candidatus Peribacteria bacterium | reverse complement strand
CTCCCCATCTTCAAAAATTTGAAGCAACATATTGTGTACTTGTTTATGTGCTTTTTCAATCTCATCAAACAGAACTATTGAATAAGGTTTTTTTCGAACTTTTTCCGTAAGTTCTCCACCATCCTCGTGTCCAACATATCCGGCCGTAGATCCTACTAATCGTGAAGAAGTATGCCCAGAAGAAAACTCCGACATATCTATTTTTATCAAAGCTTTTTCATCATGATAAACCTCTCTAGCAAGTTCACGCACAAGCTCTGTTTTTCCTACTCCTGTAGGTCCAAGAAACATAAATGCTCCCAATGGTCGTTTCGGGTTTTGAAGCCCCACACGTGCTCTACGAATTGCTTTAGAAATTGTTGAGATAGCTTGATCTTGCCCAATAATATTTGTGGAAAGTATTTTCTCTAGTTCGCCTAATGCCTTTAAGTCTGAACTTAAAAGTGTTGTTGCCGGTATTCCTGTCATTTGTGATAAAACCTTTGCGATAGTTGTTTCATCAATTTTAGGAAGATTCTTTTTCTCTCTTTTTACTTGTTTCAGTTTCAAAATTTGTTCTTCAAGGTTTAATTCTTCAGCATGTAAGTCATTAGCTTTTTGATAGTTTTGTGAAACAACCGCTGCTTCTTTTTTCTTCGCAATTGCTGATATTTTACTTCTTAAGTTCCGAATTTCTCTTCCGTTTTTTTTATTTGTAATAGATTTAGAGGCACAGGCTTCATCCAAAAGATCAAAAGCTTTATCTGGAAGAAATCTAGCTGAAATATATCTATCTGACATTTCAGCAGC
>CAZBBI010000188.1:0-1295 GCA_964490135.1 uncultured Candidatus Peribacteria bacterium | reverse complement strand
TTAACCGCAAGTTCTATAGCTTCTTTTGAGATTCTAACACTGTGATAAGCCTCGTAATGAGGACTCACTCCTCTAAGTATTTCAATAGCTTCGAGAACTGTTGGTTCTGGTGTATCTATCGGTTGAAATCTTCTAGCAAGTGCAGCATCTTTTTCGATGTATTTTTTATATTCATCAAATGTAGTAGCTCCAACTACTTGAATAGATCCACGCGAAAGGGCTGGTTTTAAGATGTTTGCAGCATCAAGCGTTCCTTCTGCACTTCCCGCTCCAATAATAGTATGCAACTCATCAATAAATAAAATTACTTCATTTTCTAGGTCTGAAGCTTCTTCAATAATTCGTTTAATACGTTCTTCAAATTCTCCTCGATATTTTGTTCCTGCTACTAAATCCGCTACAGATAAAGACATAACTCTTTTATCTAATAAAATATCTGGAACTTGTCCGTTTACAATTTTTTGAGCAAGTCCTTCGACAATTGCCGTTTTCCCGACTCCTGGCTCTCCCAGTAACACTGGATTGTTTTTTGTTTTTCGACAAAGAATTTGAATCGCTCTATCTATTTCTTTTTTTCTTCCGATGATTTTTTCTAATTTTCCTGACCGAGCCATTTCTGTGAAGTCCGTACAAAAATAGTCTAAAGCCAATTTTTTCTTCCTAGTTCCTCTCCCATTAGCTTCTTCTTGTTGATTGTTTTCTCCCAATCTTCCTCGAGCCGAAGACTGACCTCCTCCTGGATTTCTTTGTTGGTTTGCGCCTCCAAAAACACCAACCAGAACACCTTGAAGTCCTTGTAAAAAGTCTTCTACGTGTCCCATAGATGGTGGGGCAATGTTTTGATTTTTGGTATTATTTCCCGCTGGTTGTTTTTGAAATAAATCATTTAAATACTCCAAAACATGACTAGGCCTAACCATTAATGTTTCTAAAACATGTATTGCTCCTGAATCTTTTTGGTGAAGTAGAGCATACAAAATATGCTCTGAGTCTACCATTGAGTGTCCTAAGTCAAGGGCCGATTGTGCAGATGCCTCTATTGCTTTTTGGGCAAATATAGACAAGACATTCGCTCCAGTTGCTGGATCTTTTTCATTATTTACTGTTGCTGGATTTTTTAGTTCCACGGCTATTCTATACGCATTTTCATAACTAACTCCAAAACTTTTTAAAATTGTTCCAGCTAATGATTTTGGTTGCCTCAAAATTCCCAATAACAAATGTTGTGATTGAATTTGAGATTCTCCTAATTTCCCCATTTCAATTTTATGTTTTAGCATTTTATGGGGGGGATC
>CAZBBI010000187.1:0-2103 GCA_964490135.1 uncultured Candidatus Peribacteria bacterium | reverse complement strand
TTGAAAATATCAGCAAAATCAGAGCTGATAATTACATCAATTCCAGCTTGTTTTAGTGCCCATGGAGCGTGCTCTCGTGAAGAGCCACACCCAAAATTCTTACCGGTAATCAAAATTCTTTGTCCTTCAAATTTAGGAAAATTTGGGTCTCTGTCTTTTAAATTTTGAAAAACATATTCACCAAGTCCATCTTGAGTAATTCCTTTCATGAATCGAGCAGGAATAATCATATCTGTATCAATATCTTTTATATTTAGATTTATTGTTTCGGAAGTGAAAATATCAAATGTGGAATTAGTCATTTTTAAATTTTTTAATTAAAATATTCTTCAGGGTCAGTTATTTTACCTGTTATGGCAGAAATTGCTGCCATCATGGGACTCATTAAGTGAGTAAAACTTCCAGCGCCTTGTCTTCCAACAAAGTTTCGATTAGAAGTTGAAGCACATCTTTCACCCTTAGGAACAAAGTCTCCATTCATAGCTAGGCACATAGAACACCCAGACATTCTGAAATCTGCACCACAGTCTTCAAAAATTTTATCAAGATCTTCTGATATACATTGTGCACGTACAGCTTCTGATCCAGGGACAATATAAACTTTTATATCATCGGCAATTTTATTACCTTCTAGTATCTTAGCTGCTTCTCGCATATCTTCTATTCGAGCATTTGTACAACTTCCAATAAAAACAAAATCGATTGGTGTATCTTTTATCGGTGTATTTGGTTTTAGTCCGTTGTAATCTAAAGCTTTTTCAGCAGCTGATCGTTTAGCGCTGTCTTCAAAACTTTCAAAAGTTGGTATTTTTTCTGTTACCTCAATTCCTTGTTCAGGATTAGTTCCCCAAGTTACCATTGGAGATTTGTTTGATATGTTAACTGTTACTGTTTCATCATATTTAGCATCACTATCTGAAGCAGATTTTTTCCAAGTTTCTACAGCTTTATCAAAATTTTCTGGTACATATTTTCTTCCTTTTAAATACTGGAAAGTTTTTTCGTCAGGACTAATAACTCCAAATCTAGCACCAGCTTCAATAGATAAATTACAAATAGTCATTCGTTCTTCCATAGAACAATTTTTGATATAATCACCACAAAATTCTACAGCATAACCATTGCATCCTTGAATCCCAACTTGAGCAATAAAAGCTAAAGCAGCATCTTTTGGGGTGAAATATTTGCTAGGTTCTCCGATGAATTCAACTTTCATAGTTTTTGGTCGTGCGAACAAAATTGTTTGAGTTGCTAAAACATGAGAAATTTGAGTTGTTCCAATTCCAAAAGCTAAAGCTCCAAAAGCTCCGTGTGTGGAAGTATGGCTATCTCCACAGGCAACAGTCATCCCAGGTTGTGGAATTCCAAACTCTGGCATAATTACATGAATTACACCTTGTCCTTCATTAACATCAAAAATTGTGATACCAAATTCTTTACAGTTTTTTCTGATTTTGCCTACTTGGATTTTGGCTTGTTCATCAGCAAAAGCATTTCTATCTTTTAAGGTAGGAATTGAATGATCAATTGTTGCGAAATGTCGTTCTGGATATTTTACTCCTAATTTTTGATTTCTCAACATATCAAATGCTTGAGGACTTGTTACTTCGTGAATAAGTTGTCGGTCAATAAAAAATACATCTGGGGCACCTTTTTCACTTTTTACTACATGTTTATCCCAGATTTTATTGATTATATTTTGGCTCATTTTCTTGTTTTTAAATATTTTTTTGGTGCCGAGGGAGGGAATCGAACCCTCACTCCTTGCGGAATGCGATTTTGAGTCGCACGCGTCTACCAATTCCGCCACCCCGGCTTACCATCGATATTCTCTATATATTTTGGTAAATTTCAAGGAAATTTTATGAAAAAAATATTTAGATTTTACTTTCTCCTTCTTTTCTGCTAAAATTCGAACGAATAAAAATTTAACCCAAAATAAAATGGCAATAGTAAAAGATCCACTTTCGATGATGTTAAAAGCAATGAAGTCTGATTATGCAATCGGTGCTTTTAATGTAAATAATATGGAAATAACGCAAGCTATTGTGGCAGCACATGCAAAAAAAGAAGCACCACTTATATTGCAACTTTCATCTGGAG
>CAZBBI010000186.1:0-2109 GCA_964490135.1 uncultured Candidatus Peribacteria bacterium | reverse complement strand
ATCTCATAGACCCATGTGGTCGTCGGTTCAAGGCGTGCGTGTGAACCCCCACCATCATTAAAAGTTATTATAAAAAAACAGAGTTTCTCAACTCTGTCTTTTTATTAGTGTTTAAATTAAACAATTATCGATCTTCTCGTGGTCGAGCTTCGTTAACGATAATACGTCGTCCTTCAAGTTCTTGTTCGTGCCACATATCAATAGCAGCGTTAGCCTCTTCTTGAGAAGCCATTTCAACGAAACCAAAACCTTTAGATCGATCAGTCATACGATCGACAATAACAACAGCAGAAAGAACTTCTCCTGCTTTTTCAAATGCTTCTTTCAAAGCATCGTCTCGGACTGCCCATGGAAGTCCTCCGATAAATAGCTTAGTAGCCATAGTAATAAATGGTGAAAAAATAATAAACAATCTGTGTCATTCTTTTACCTTAATTAACCATAACGGACCAAGGAACTTGAACTTCTAAAATTGCAAAGAAACTATAAAAGACATAAAAAAAATATGCAAATCATATTTATTTTTTTCTTAGGTAAAATCGCCAATACCCAACAATATTTGAGAAAAGAAAGAAGATTTCTAGGACAATGGCTGCAGGACTTAGAACTAATACGTTATATATAATATGAAAAACAGACCCAATCATGGTTTGTTCTCTGAGATTTTTATCTTTTACCTGAAAAGCTGCAATGCCCCAAACACTGTTAGCAATAAGTTCGATTATATCTTTCGGAGATTCGTAAGAAACATAAGCACCAGCGGCAACTAAGAATAAAAAAAACCACATCCATGTTTTTTTGATTGTAAAAATTGAAACCAAATAACGAAGTGCTGCAATGTAAAGCAGTACTGCGCCTGTTAATTCTTTTAATAAAACATAATGTGTAGCAATTAATATACAGGAGATAACAAGAAATGATAAAATCCATTTACGATTTTTACATTGCCAGGAAATAAGATCAGAAATAAGGGCAAACCCAATTAGAATCTGTGAAACCCAAAAAGCATTAAATTCAAAAGGTGGAAATTGGGACAGAAAAGTTTCAATCATTCTTAAAACTTACTAAAAAATTCTGTTGCAATGACTTCATTTATTTTCAAAAAATCCTGATGCGCCTGTTTTGCTGTTCCCAAAACTAACTGTTCAAAAATTTCAGCATTTTTATTAATGTTCCCACCACTAATTTCTTCAAAATTCCTCACCCTTGAAATTCCATAATCTTCTGGGGTAAAAATTCCCGTTTTTATATTACCAGCAACTACTTCCCAAAACTGAGTTTGTCCGCCAATAGAAACATCATCTAATCCAAAAGATTTATCATAAACAAGTAAAATATTTTTTCCAAGTTCAGCACAAACTTCCGCTAATTTTTTCCCTACTTCGGGTCGCGCGACTCCTGTCATTTGGGCGGTAAGATTTTTTACAGGATTTAGTATTGGCCCTAAATAATTAAAAACAGTCGGATGTCCTAGGGCTATTCGGATTGGTGCTAAAGGTTTTAGAGCAGGATGAAACGCTGGTGCAAAAAGAAATGAAATATTTTTTTCTGCTAGCTGTATCGAAACTTTTTCTGGGGTATCGCCAATGACGTAACCAAGCCGTTCAATCAGATCAAAACTTCCTACTTTTCCAGAAGCAGCTTTGTTTCCGTGCTTAGCAATGGTGAATTTTTTTGATAATTTTATAGCGAGTGCAGTAGAAAGATTGATTCTGCTTTTTCCAGACCCACCGGTTCCACAAACATCAAAAGTCTTTTCTTTTGGTGACTGGCAAACAATCATTCGTTTTTGTGCTTCTTGTACAAAATCCAAAATATCATTTACTCCCTCACCACCTTTATGAAGTCCATGCAAAATTTTACTAACCTTTTCTGGATTAGTCTCAGCATTATCGAAGACATATTGGGCTGGTTTCATATTTTTAAAAAATTTTCTAATATTTTTATCCCTTCTTTTGTGCCGACTGATTCAGGGTGGAATTGAACACCAAATATCTTTTCATCCAAATTTTCAAAAGCCATAATTAGTTTTTTGTCATCATGGGTTTCTGCTGTGATTTCTAAGTTTTTTGGGAAATTTTTTCGATCTACGACCATTGAATGATATCT
>CAZBBI010000185.1:0-2160 GCA_964490135.1 uncultured Candidatus Peribacteria bacterium | reverse complement strand
CACTAATGCCTTTAATCATACCTTTACGCCCTTACATGTTAAGTTTAGATTAAGATTATCCCTCTAAACTTAATATTTTATTAGGTAAGTAAAATTTATTTCTTACTTTCCCACAAAGATAGAAACTTCCTAATACAAATATTTTAGCATCAGCAAAATTATCTTCCACATATTTCAGTGCATCTAAAGTCTTTGAATAATCAGTCCTTCCTTTTTTAAAGCACTTAAATAGCTCTTTACCCAAGTGGCACGCTCTATCTTCTGAAAAATCATCTACCCAAAATATTTCATCAAACTCATTTATTATTACTTTAAAAGCATTTATATCATGATTTTTAAGCATTCCTAATATTCCTATTTTTTTGCCAGGTATCTTTTTTATCTTAGGAAAAATATATTCAAATCTTGGTTCGGAATGAGCTCCATCTAAAATAATATTTTGAATCTTTTCCCAACGTGCCGGTATGGATAAATTTCTAAATTCAAAATCACTTTTTTTTAATATTTTTTTACAAATTTTCCGAGAAATCTTTTTATTTAATTTTTGTGATATACCTTTCACAAACTCAACTTCGACTTTAGACTTTTTAGAAATTTCATCTTTAAAAACTTTTTCCCCAGAAAGAGCCAAAACTGTTTCTTGCGTAAATATTCCAGCCTTTGTTTTTGCTATAGACTTCAAATCCCCCAATATATCCATATGATCTTTCCCAATAAAAGTTAAAGCTGAAATACGTTCACCTTCTATTGCATTAACTCCATCAAATTCCCCCCCCAGTCCAACTTCAGCAATTAGAATTTCACATCCAGCTTCTTTAACTGCATAGATTCCAGCCAAAATAATTGCTTCATAATAAGTTAAAGAAATTTCATTTTCCTTACTAACCTCTTTTATGTTCAAGATAGATTCTCCAAAATTTTCTGTTGAAATTAATTTTCCATTTATCCTGATACGTTCCGTAATAACTTGCAGATGAGGACTCATAAGTGTTCCAACCGTTTTCCCCTCTCTAAGCAAAACATCTTCAGTTAAACGACACACAGTCCCCTTCCCGGCTGTTCCACCAACAATAACCCGCCACTCAAAAGAATGATCAGGATTACCTAACTTTTCCAACATTTCTTTTATTGGTTTCAAGGAAGGTGTTTTTTTATCACTAAAAAACTTCGCTTCACTCGCGAGCTGTTCTAGCCAAATATTCGCTTTTTTAAATTTTTTCACGTCGAGATTATACTCTACTTTCCGAATCTTTTCAAAATAGCAGAGATAGTTCTTTCTGTTCTCATAATCATAGCTACTGGTTTTGAGATATAAGTGATAATTAAATCAGTTAGATCGTCTGCTTTTTTTAGCACCCGAGTTGCAATAATAATTGTTCTTGTAAGGAAAAGTGCCAAGATAAAAACTCCAATAAGTGCTAATGCTCCAGCTAAACGAAGCAATTCCGATGCGTTTTCAAGTAGATAATTCATGTTTTATTTTTAAACTATTCTTTTAATTTTATCAAACTTTTAGTAAAAAAGCTACTATTTCATCTTTTCCTTTAACATTTTTACAACTAATTGTGGATTAGCCGACCCTTTTGACTCTTTCATGATCTGTCCCATCAAAAACTGAATCATTTTAGGTTTTTTACCAGATTTAATATCAGCTACAACTTCTGTATTAGACGCCATAACATCATCTACCCATTTTTCAATTTCACCAGTATCTGATTTTTGCTCTAATCCCAAATCATTCATAATTTGTTTAGAATCTTTCCCTGTTTTCATAGCTTCAGTTATAATTTGTTTAGCAGCGGACGATGAAATCGTTCCTCCTTTTTGTAATTTATATATATCTTTAATATGATTTGAAGTTATTTCTGTTTTTTGCCATTTCACGTCAGCCAAGACTATTTCAAGTATTAAGTTTGCAATTTTCCTTGCGCTATCTTTATTTACGATAGATTCCTCAAAAAAGTTAGAAAGAAGATTTGTCTCTGATAGTTTAAGTGCTTCTTGTGCCGTTAAACCTAAATCTGATTGATACCTTAAATATTTAGCTAAAGGTAATTCCGGTAAACTTTCTTTAATCTTTTCTATTTCATTTGCCTTAAACACCATCGGTGGAAGATCTGGTTCAGGAAAATATCTATAATCCATAGCCGATTCCTTGTC
>CAZBBI010000184.1:0-2193 GCA_964490135.1 uncultured Candidatus Peribacteria bacterium | reverse complement strand
GCTTTCGGAGGAACAATACTTGCTGTTCCTGATTTAGCAGAAGGACTTACAAAACGAGAAATCAGGGTTGGCGGCGTACCGGCCGTACTTCCCAAAAGTGTTTTCGTTCCTCCTGTAATCACATCAACCCAATCAAATACGACTGAACTCGTAGTCGTTGCCGCATATTTAACATCCATTGCACTGCTGGCGGTTAGCGCCGCATCCACATCTATTGTTAAGTTTCTCAAAATAGTATCCTTCACTTGTAAGACTCCGACACCATTAACGTCTAGAATAGACTGTTCTGGGTTGGACCCCACTACAATAATATTTTGTAAATCCACCGTTGTTGTAACCAAGTGTGTTTCTGGTGTTAGCAAAATCATTCCACCTGTTAATCCATTGAGGTAAGTAGCAGCAGCCCCAAGTGTCGAATAATTCCCCCCTGTTCCAACTGTCACTACTTTTGTGTTAGATGCACTTGAGGCAATGGTTAGGTCTACCCAGCCATAAACCCCTGGGGTAATTTCTTCACAAACATAAGAACTATTGAGAACATCGTCATAATAAATCCGTCCTAATGCTGTAGCATCACAAGTTGGAGCCCCTGCTCTATTTTCTAGACGAGTATTTATTGCTTCATTTCCTTGAAGGTCTAAATCTTGATTGAATATAAATTTTGTATTGAGAATATCGTAACTAATTTTTGAACCTAAGCTTGCACCAAACTCAAAATCAATAAAATCTGTCGAGCTATCATCAAAATCCAGAATAAAATTATCCGAATTTACAGCGTTTTCTTCAGTTACAAAGTACAATGCCGCTTCTACATTCGAACTCAAAAGTACACTGATAATCAGTGATAAATTTAATGCTTTGGTGAGAACTTTAGATAACATCTAGTTATTATACCTTAAATTAACGATCGAATCAAATAAAAAATACTTAAAAATTAAGTAATTAAATAGCTATATAAAATATAAATATCAATTCTTTTTTAAAACAAACTTCTGGTAAAGATTTTCTATTTTTTCGGCAGTATATGAAAACATTTTTGATAAAACTCCCTGCAAGTGTCTAATTTCTAAAATAATATTTTCTAATTTATCCGCTGAAAAGTTTTTTGAGTTTTGTAATTTTGTGGCTTCTCCTATTAATTTTCTAGTTTGTTTTACAATTGCCTTTTTTGTTTCGTTCCTTTGTATTTTAAATGAGGGAAGCTTGATATTAATAACTTTTTTTGGAGGGCTAATTAAATTAGATATAGCCTTAGAAATAGCTGCGAAACCTGTGCTTTTTTTCTTTGTTTTTTTACCAGTCGGGATTGTTTCTCCAGCCGATTCTCCCACAATTTCAGAAACCTTTTCTGAAGCATCTTCAGCTCCAACTAAATTATCCAATGTCATATCAGAAATTTCTGATTGGATAATTTGTTCAAATTGATTATTTTGTTTTTCTTTTTGCATTTCCAAAGTACATATATCTTAGATATTGCTTTATAATAAGTCAAAATATCAAGCAATTATAGCATGAATATGCAAAAAAATCTAATCTAATGAAACTTCTTTTTCTAATTCGGAAACTTTATCTATTTGATTTTGTAATTTTTGATTTTCTATTTGCACATCGGTTAATTTGCTTGAAGCATTTCCAATATGTTTTCCTACAATACCAATTGCATTATCCAGTCGTTCTGCTTGAGTCTTTACACCTGATAATTGTTGAAGTGCCTGACGTGCCTGTTTGGAAAACTCTTGGCTTTGATAAGCCTGGAAAAGCATTTGTAACACATAAAGCATTGTATTTGGACCGGTTAAAAGTACTTTTTTTCCACGGGCATAATTTGAAATATCACCAGATCTTATAGCAGCTTCATAATAAATATTCTCATTTGGTAAAAATAAAATGGCAAAATCTAAAGTATTACTTTCAGGACGGATATATTTTGCTACTTCATTTATTCTATTTTTCATATCTTTCTGAAAATCTTTTTGTGATGCTTTTCTTTTTGTTTAATTTTATGCGTTTACGAGTTTTTAAAAATTTTATAATTGAAAACGAAATAGATATATTGTTTTACGATAACATAACAACAAGCGATTTCTACGATGGTCAAAAAATAGATATGCAAGCTAAATATGCAGGTGCTTTAAAAAAAATATGTAAGATAACAAATATTCCATTTGTGTTAATAGCACATACAGCATCAAG
>CAZBBI010000183.1:0-2194 GCA_964490135.1 uncultured Candidatus Peribacteria bacterium | reverse complement strand
ATTTATACCAGGATATCGACCAGGCACTGAAACTGCTAAATTCTTAGCAAAAACAACTAATCATCTTTGTTTCTGGGGTGGAGCTTTCCTTGCCTTTGTAGCTATAGTTCCTTTGCTTTTTCAAAACTGGTTAAGTAACGGGATAGCCCTATTTATATCTGGAGCAGGAATCATCATCGTTGTTTCTGTTGTTCTAGACATCATCAGAAGAATAAACGCTCATCTTGTTATGCAAGATTACGATAAACTTTAGTTAAAACTATTAAACACTAAGAGGCGAATAATAAATTAAAAAAACAGTTGAGCTTGTCCTCAACTGTTTTTTTATTTAGTTCGTTTTAATCTCGGAGTTAATCAGCTAATCCGTTCTGCTCTCCCCCATCCCGCTGGATCATTATGAAAATTATCTAAACTTTTTCTTTCCAGTTCATTTATTTTTTTACTTTCATACAAAGCCTCAACAATCTCATCAAATTGTGTAAGTGTTAAAAACTCAACTTGATGTTTTTTTTCTGCTTCAGCAATTAATGGAGTGCTCCATGAAAAAATAGCCAATATATGAGAAACTTTAGCATCTAATTCTGTTCGCAATGCTTCGGCAGAAACAGCCGAAGATCCTCCTGTAGAAATTGCATCTTCTATAACCAAAACATTTTTATTCTTTTCCCCGCGTCCCTCTACCATCTTCCCTGCTCCATGACCTTTTGGTTTTGAACGAACATATAACATCGGAACACGCAATTTATCTGACACCGAAGCTGCCCAAGAAATACCAGCAGTAGCAGTCCCTGATATAATATCACGTAACAGGTTTTCTTTTTTTATTAATTCTAAAAATGCCTTAACAACAGTTTCTCTCGGTTCTACTAATCCCATAAGTTCCCGACAGTCGCAATAAATAGGACTTGATATTCCCGATGTCCACTTAAACGGATTATCAAAATTTACACGAACAATATCGTGTTCCACTAAGAGTTGAGCAATTTCTTTCATAATTAATATAATTTAGTTTCAAAACCTATTGTTGTTTTTTCAAGACAAAATACAACTTTTTTTTGAATTAACACACGATTATACGTTAGAATAGAGATAATGTTAAAATCTTTTAAAAACGGTATCGTATTCGGAACAGGCTTCATGTTAATTATAGGTGTTGTTTTTGCCGCAACAATTTCGGTTGAAAATGTAGGAAAAGACAAAACCGCAAGTGATACTGTATCTTTTAGTGAATTTAATGACATCGTCGGTACTATTAGAAATATTTATAATGATAACGACAATAACTATATTGGAATTGGAGAAGATCACCCAAAATCAGCACTTGATGTAAATGGAAATATTAAAACAATTATTAAAAGTTGTCCTAAACTTGGAACTGATGCTAACGGAAAAATCATTTGTAAGTAAATAAAAAACAATCATGCAAATGAAAAATACTTTAATCAAAATCAGTGGATTTATGCTTGGTGTTTTTTGTGTTAGTGGTGTTGTTTTTGCTGCTACTATTTGGAATATTAGTTCTGTTCCAAAAAAAGAAGTAAGTAATAGTATTTCTTCTATTGAATTTAATAGTGTCGTTAATACTTTAAAAAATATTTACAATGATGGAACTAATGTTGGTATAAACCAACCAGCTCCTCAAGAAACTCTTGATGTAACTGGAGATATAATTGCAAGTGAGGTTTTAAATAAAGATGGTAATTATGATGGTCCCGATGCTACATTAGGATGTTCTACTCTCGGAACCGATAATAATGGAAATCTAGAATGTCATTCCACTTATGCCTGGGTTTATTCTGCTTGGAGTGATTGTTCTAAATCTTGTGGTGGTGGAAAAAAAACTCGTACTGCTGAATGTAACCGTGATGATGGAGAAATTGTAGCTGATAAATTTTGTACTACAGTTCCGGTTTTATCTAAAAGCTGTAATATTAGTTGTTGTAAAAAGAATTGTTCTCGTCGTGTGTATGATTACACCGCATGTAATAAAGGTGCTGGTGCCTATACGTGCTCCTCTGGTTGTGGAAGTAGCCATTGGAAATACGGTGGTAACTGTAGCGATTGGAGTGTTTGTAAAACTGAAAATTATAAAGCATGCAGCTGTTCATTATCAGACGATTCTCGGTGTTAATTAGAAAGCTATAATCATGCAAATAAAAAATACTTTAACCAAAATCAGTGGATTTATATTAGG
>CAZBBI010000182.1:0-2208 GCA_964490135.1 uncultured Candidatus Peribacteria bacterium | reverse complement strand
ATATATAATGTTTGGAATTATTTCTGGGTCAAGTTTTGAATTAAAAATAGAAGATATTAAAAAGAAGTTAGATAATTTAAAAAAAGATAAAAAAAATAATTGATCATTAAAAAAATGAATATAAAGAAAACGCTTTCGTTACCAATTGTTAAAAGAATAGCCATTGCTAAGGTTTTAGGACTTGGAGCCGGACTTTTGTGTGTTTCATTTGCTGCCAAAGAAATGCCAGAAATCTGGGATTGTAAAAATCCTTTATTTTGGACGATTGTAATAAATCGTGTAGTTTTAGGTGTTATGGTTGGAATTGCAGGGTTTATGACTATTCATCCAATTTTCAAATTCAAATGTTTTCCATTTTTAAGAGGAGCTGTTTTTGGAGCATTTGTTTCACTAGACTTAGCCTTTGGTGGTTTAATTGGAAATAATGCCCCAGAAGCAATGATGATTTTCTGGGCAACTATTATTGCCGGAACTGTTTATGGTATGATAATAGATATTGTAGCAACTAAATTTGGAGGGGAAGGGAAAGAACTTTTGAAAGTCGAATAATGAAATTTACTTTGATAAATATAGAAAAACCCCAGATTTATTCTGGGGTTTTTCTATATCATTTGGACAAAAGGTAGTTATTTTTTCTTACCTTTTCCTCCCTGATTTCCTTTGGATGGTCTAGAACCAGTATCTTCAGTGTTATGTTCCTCTTCTTCATCTATGTTTTCTGTAGTATCCGATTCATCGTCAGTCTTATCGGTAGATTTATTTTTGTTAGAATTACCTTTATTTTCAGACTTTCCTTTAGATTCTATATGTTTTTTTTCTGAAATATCTTCAGTGTTATTTTCTTCTTCTTCTGTAGTATCCGATTCTTCATCCGTCTTATCGGTAGATTCATTTTTATTAGAATTACCTTTATTCTTAGACCCTCCTTTAGATTCTACATGTTTTTTTTCTGGAATATCTTCAGTGTTATGTTCCTCTTCTTCGTCTATGTTTTCTGTAATATCAGAATCATCATTTTTATTTTTTTCAGCTTTTCTAGTTTCTTTACGTTCTTTCTTCTCAACTTTCTTACTTTGTTTTAGAGCTTTTTTTCCCCCAGGGGACATTCTCTCATCTGACGGTGATTCATCTTCTCTGTCTTCGGCATTCATCTTACCTTTTCTTTCTTTTTTCTTAGCTTTTTTGTCTTGTCCCATAGCCCTCTCTCTCCCGCTTTCAGCGGAATGCCCTTTGCCTTTTTTTGTTATTTTGTCTACATCTTCTTCATCTATATCTACCACACTACCTGATCCAGAAGTAAGATCATCATTATTTTTTTTCTTATTCTTTTTTTGCTCTTTTTCTAGCTTCCGAACATTGTTTTTAATTTTTGACTGGATAGCTCTTGATAGTCCTTTTATACGTCCAGCTTTGCAATTTTTAGCTTTGCTGTTTTCTGTACATTTTTCAATATCTTTTTCGACTCGATCAATTTTCTTTTGTAGTTTTTTGTCTACTTCTATACCAGAAGTTTCAATCTCGGCTTTAACTTTTTCATAAAGTGTTGTAGCCGTTTCAAGTCTAAAATCGTATTTTTCTGTTTTACCTTTTTTATCTTCATCTTCAGTCTCGATATCTACAACTACAGTTTCTTCTTCATTTTCAACAGCTTCTTCGGCAGCTTCTTGAGCTTCTTCTACTGCCTCATTTTCTTCAGCAGTGTCTTCAATGACTTCTGCAATAGTTTCGATAACCTTCTCATCTTCTACATTTTCGATAGTTTCGGCTAAGATTTCAATAGCTTCATCTTGGACTTCATCGATTTCTTCTAGTATTTCAGCTGTTTGAGCTGGATCATCAATTTCTTCGGCTTCTTCTATGGCCTCATCAAGAGTTTCTTCTAGTTCTTCTACGGCTTCAGCTACCTCATCTTCTTCGGTAGAATCAGCATAAGTAGTAGGAAAAAGAGAAGGTTCTTCAACCTTGGCAAATTCGCCAGTTTGGTTAAAAGATTTTAGTTGTGCCAGAATTTGGCGTGCATCGTCTAATTTTTCACGAGCAATAATTGTAGCGGGCTGATTTAGGAGGAAAAAACCTCCGAATAAAACAACCACACTGAGAACGGCAAAAGCTTTTTTCATCTGAAAGGAGTTATTAGGTATAAAAAATTGCATTAAGTATCTTCTCACATCATTGAGTTTCCAGTCGAAAGATTCATGAGCAATAGCT
>CAZBBI010000181.1:0-2224 GCA_964490135.1 uncultured Candidatus Peribacteria bacterium | reverse complement strand
TGGAAAGGATTTACGGGGTATTTCACGAAATTTTTTGAGACTCGAAAGAATTTTTATAAAGATGATGGAACTTCAACGGCTTTGGCGACAAGGATTATTGATCAGAATTTACGAAGATTTATGGAAAACATTGAGATTGTTCGTTTTATTGAGCGGAATTACTCAGATTTTTCTTTTGGTTCTGTGATAGAGCAATATGGATTTAGTATTGAGGATATTTGTTCTTTTGAATTTTACGCTTCACATTGTCTTTTGCAGGAGGGGATTGATGATTATAATAAAGAGTTTGTGGGGAAGATTAAATATGCAATCAATCATTATCGACAAGCTAATAAAGGGGCAAAAGTTCCATATTTGAAAACCTTGGATAAACAAATTTTGAGTGAAAAGGAAAAGTTTATTGATGAAATAGAAGATGATGTGAGATTGAAAGCCGTTTTGGTGGAATTATTACAAACAGGAACAGAAAAGACTCAAATTCTTAAATCTCTTTTTGAAAAATTTATAAATTTGCCAGAGGAGTTTGAATTATCGAAAATTTATTGGTCAAAGAAAGGGTTTGAGACGATTTCTCGGCGTTGGACTTATAAAACGAATGAATGGGCTGATGCGTTAGCAAAAGTGTTTAAGGAGGAGGAAAAGAAAACATTAAAGAGAAATGAGGGCGGAGAAATTCCATTCCCTGACTTCATTCCATTAGATTATCTTAAAAAATCTTTGGAGAAGGTGAACGTGGCGGAAGATTTTTGGAAGGAAAAGTATCAAGAAAATATAAATTTACAGGAAAATATTTGGAATCAGTTTCTGCATATTTTTGAAATAGAGTTTTCTGAGCTTTTTGAAAAAACAATTCAAACAGATAAAGGCGAAAAAATGATTGGGTATGATGTTTATTCTGAAAAATTAAAGAGTTTGTTAACGGAAGAGAAGTTGGATAAAACGCCTGAAATGAAAATTATAGTGAAGGACTATGCGGATGGGTTATTGTCTGTGTATCAATTTTCTAAATATTTTGCGATTGAGAAGTCGAAGAATTGGGATGAGTCGATTGATATTGATGTAAATTTCTATTCGTTGTTTAAAGATGAATTTTATCATAATACTTTTGAAACTATTATTCAGCCATATAATCTTTTACGGAATTATTTAACGAAGAAGCCGTGGGAAGAAGTACAAAAGTGGAAGCTGAATTTTGAAAATTCTACATTGGGAGCGGGGTGGGATAAGAATAAAGAGACCGATAATTTTTCTATTATTTTTCGGAAAGATGGAAAGTTTTATTTAGGACTGATGAAAAAAGGGTGTAATCATATGTTTGCAGATAAGAATAAAGAGCAGTTTGCAGGGAATGGATATGAAAAAATGGTTTATAAGTTCTTTCCCGATCAAGCAAAAATGTTTCCAAAGGTTTGTTTCTCAAAAAAAGGGTTAGATTTTTTTCAACCATCAGAAGAAATCTGGAATATCTATAAAAATGCAGAATTTAAAAAAGGTGATACTTTTTCTATAAAAAGTATGCAGAAGTTAATTAATTTTTATAAAGATACACTGACCAAGTATGAGGGATGGCAATGTTACAATTTTACCGATATAAAGCCAACTGAGGAATATATAGAAAATATTGGAGAATTCTATCGTGATGTTGCACAAAATGGATATAAAATCTCATTTCAAAATGTTTCTGAAAAATATATCGAAGAAAAAAATAAAAGAGGAGAATTATATCTTTTCCAAATTAAAAACAAAGATTGGAATGAAGGTTCAACAGGAAGAAAAAATCTTCATACGATGTATTTTGAGAATCTTTTTTCCGAAGCAAATATTGCAAAGAACTTTATCTTTAAACTAAATGGACAAGCGGAAGTTTTTTATCGTCCAAAAGCAATTGATGAAGTGAAAGTTAAACGAAATTTTCCACGAGAAATAATTGAAAAAAAACGATACACGAAAGACAAAGTTTTCTTTCATGTGCTGTTGACTCTTAATCGTGGAATGGGAAAGTCTTTTTCTTTTAATCGACAAATAAATGAATTTTTAGCTCATAATCCAAAGATAAATATTATTGGTGTGGATCGAGGAGAGAAACATTTGGCGTACTATTCTGTGATAAATCAGCAATCAGAGATTTTGGAGAGCGGGACTTTGAATATTATAAATGGAGTTGATTATCATCAAAAATTGGAAGAAAAGGCAAAGAATCGAGAACAAGAGAGAAAGGATTGGC
>CAZBBI010000180.1:0-2235 GCA_964490135.1 uncultured Candidatus Peribacteria bacterium | reverse complement strand
AAGGTGATTCTTGGGTACTTCTTGACCTTGGAAAAGATTACCCAGTGCATCAACTAACGATTAAACCAACAGAAAAAGCTAAGATTCGATATATTGAAATTAAAGCTGGTGAAACAAAAAATGATCTTAAAACAATTGTCTCAAAAAAGAATTTTCAAGAGGAAATTAATTTAACAGCAAATAATTATCGATTCTTTAAAATTTCTCTCTGGGGAATTAGTGTAAAAGTTCAAGATATTAAGTTTTGGACAAATAGAACCGCTGATATTTATTTTGAAGCTAAGCCTTCAGAAAATTATCAAATTTTTTATGGAAACAATGAACTCAATTCAAAAAGATATAGTAAACGAAACGAAGGTAATCCTAAGGCGGAATTAACTACAAAACTAGGAAAAGTAAAAGTTAACCCACTAGCTCCAGATGATATGGACGAAGATGGTGTTTTAAATTCCGAAGATAATTGTGTTACAACTTCAAATAAAGATCAAAAAGATCGAGACAATGATCGTATCGGTGATGTATGTGATAATGCTATAGAAAATAAAAACTATGATCAAAGTGATATTGATAAAGATGGACTGGGAGATATCATAGATAATTGCAAAAGAACAAAAAACTCAGACCAAAAAGATAAAGACAATGACGGTAAAGGTGATGCTTGTGATTTCCAAGAAACTGAGAAAAAGCCTAACAACATTGCAAAACCTAAAAACAATGATGATATAGAAATTTCTGGTGGTCTAATCGGAGGAATCTTAGGAATTATAGCCGTTGGGATTTTAGGATTTTTTATCAGAAAAAAACTTAAATAGGAATTGCACGTTAATAGACTGACAAATTTATAAGTAGTGAAATAATTATTTCATAGCTATTCGTCAATATCTAATAATTAACATTGAGCAATAAAAAGTGTATAATAACACGAAATTAAAATTATATTTTCATTATGAATACATTTATGACAAGCACATCTAAAACTAAAGCTATGCTAGTTCCTACTGTTATTGAGAAATCTGATACAGGCGAACGAGCCTTTGATATTTATTCTCGGTTACTGAAAGATCGCGTGATATTTGTACAAGGAGAAGTAAATGATCATATGGCTAGTGTTATTGTTGCTCAATTATTATTTTTGGAATCAGAAGACAGTAAAAAAGACATTACTCTTTATGTAAATTCTCCAGGTGGTTCTGTTTCTTCTGGACTAGCTATTATTGATACTATGGACTTTATAAAACCTAATGTTTCAACTGTTTGTATGGGAATGGCAGCTTCAATGGGGGCTATGATTCTCATGAGTGGTGAACGAGGGAAACGTTTCATACTACCTCATTCAGAAGTAATGATTCATCAACCATTAGGAGGCATGCAAGGTCAAGCTTCTGATATGGAAATTCATGCTAAACATATTTTAGAAACTAAAGAAATTTTGTATAAATTGATTGAAAAAAATACAGGACAAGATAGTACACAAGTTGTTACCGATTGTGATCGCGATAATTTCATCCGTGCCGAAGAAGCTGTTGCTTACGGTAAACACGGACTTGTTGATGAAATTATTAAGAAACGGTCTTAACTACACATATCATCCAAAAGACCTCGTCTTTTAACGTGTCTTTCATTCATATCTACGTTTGTATTCAAAAAAGTTTCAACGATTTTTTCTGGGTCATCAGTAAACATTGTTCGTTCTCCCATCGCCAAAACATTTGCTCCATTATGTTCACGAGCTAGTTTTGCCAGTTCTGTTGAATTACATAATGCTGCTCTAATGCCTTTTATTTTGTTTGCCGCAATAGAGATACCAATCCCTGATCCACAGATCACAATCCCAAGACTCCCTTCACTTGCTATAACAGACTCTCCTACTTTCGCTCCAAAAAGTGGATAATCAACACTGTCTGATTTCTCTGGACCAAGATCTTCAACCTCGTAGTTCTCAAAACTTTCTTTTAAATAATCAATAATTGTTTGTTTTAATTCAAACCCTCCATGATCGGAACCAATAAATATTTTTGTCATTACCAAAATTGTATTTATAAAAAAAGATAAAGAAAGTCCTTTTCTTTTTCGAATAGTTGTGATATAATTATCTGTTATTTGAAGTAACGGCATAGCTTAAAAGGAGAGACTTTTCCAAGTAAAAATTTAATTTACTTGGAAGGAGAAATCTCGGTTCTATAAATCCACTCGGGCACATTTTGCCAATACGAGAATTGGTAAACGAATCGAGAT
>CAZBBI010000179.1:0-2289 GCA_964490135.1 uncultured Candidatus Peribacteria bacterium | reverse complement strand
CAGAAAAAAAGATCACAAATTAAATGCGGATCAAGAAAATGCTGTAAAATCTATTTTAGCATCTGAAAAATCACATCTACTTTTTGGTGTTACGGGCTCTGGTAAAACTGAAGTTTATAAATATTTAGCAAAAAATTTAATAGAAACAGATAAGGTGAATACCACTGAAAGTGGGGGAGAGGATGCCCTGGGGGAGGAAACAGGACAAATACTCCTTCTTGTTCCTGAAATAGCTTTGACCTCACAGTTAATTGCAGAGTTTTATAATATTTTTGGAAAAAATATTGCTGTTTGGCATTCTGGACTATCTAGCGGAGAAAAAGTGCAAGAGTGGGGGAGAGTGACTTCTGGAGAAGCTCGTATATTAATTGGAGCACGTTCGGCTATTTTAGTTCCGATGAAAAATCCAAAACTAATAATCTTGGACGAAGAACATGAATGGACTTATAAAAATGAATTTGCTCCAAGGTTTTTGACACACAATGTGGCTGAAAAAGTTTCAAATGCTTTTAGTTCAAAACTTATTTTTGGTTCAGCTACTCCACGAGTAGAAAGTTTTGATAATGTAGAGCAGGGTAGATGGGGAAGAGTAGATTTACCATCGCGAGTTTTGTCTGCCAAAATGCCAAAAATAGAATTGATAGATTTGAAAAATGAAACAAAAAAAGGAAATTATTCTCCGATATCAGAAGCAATGGAGATAGCAATAAAGGAAACTCTTGAAAGAGGGAAGCAGGTTGTAATATTCCTCAATAAAAGAGGGTTTTCAGGTTCTACGATGTGTAAATCATGTGGACATACATTTGAGTGTCCAAACTGTAGTTTATCAATGAAAGTTCATAGAAAATTTAAAAATAAATATGCTCACACAGAACTTGGAAAATTAATTTGTCATAGCTGTGGACATATGGAAAACATTAAGCCAAGTTGTCTGGCTTGCGGAATGAAAGATTTTGAATTTAAAGGATGGGGGACTCAGATGGTAGAAGATTTATTGAGTGAGAAATTCCCTAATTCAAAAATTTTACGAGCAGACAAAGATACTATTACTGGTCGGTATGACTTTGAAGAACAAATGGCACTTTTCCATGATAAAAAAGCACAAATATTACTTGGAACACAAATGATAGCAAAAGGACTAGATTTTGAGGATGTAGAATTTTGTGGAATTATTTTGTCAGATGTTGGGCTTCATTTACCTGATTTCCGAGCAGAGGAAAGAGTGTTTCAGCTTTTAACACAAGTATCTGGGAGAGCCGGACGAAGAGAAACTCAGGGTAAAATAATGATTCAAACTTATAATCCTGACGAGAAAATATATGAATTTGTTCAAAATCATAAAGTAGAGGAATTTATAACTTGGCAAAAAGATTTAAGAAAAAAAATGAAATTACCTCCATTTAGTACTATAATAAAATTTACTTTCTCAGATAAAGATAAAAATAAAGCTTTTATTTCAGCTAAAAATATTGAAAAAGCCTGCAAAGAATTAGCATCAGATGATGCTTGGGTTGAAGTGAATTTTGCTCCAGCATTCTTTCCAAGAATGCATAATAAATATAATTTTCATGTTTTCCTGAAGGGACTCGGTGATGATTTAGATAAAGTTATAGAAAAGTTGAAGATACCAGAAGGGGTAAAAATCGATCGATATCCGATTTCAATGTTATAAAAAAACACCTCAAGCATGAGGTGCTTTTTTTATTTTGTTTATTTAAAACTATTATTCTGTTGTGCTACTATCACTTATATCACCTTGAATTCGTTGACCTTTCCAAATTTTTTTAAGTTTAAGACCTTCATAAATTCTTGTTTTTCGAGCTTCTCGTGATTTACGTCGTCGTTCAGTATCAAAAGAATTCGTCCAACGTTTTAGACCAGCCGTAGCTGTTTTTCTATATTTAAATTCAGTCTCCCATTTAGGTTTGTTTGAAAGCTTCCCCGTCCTTATGGCATTAGCACTACTAATTATTTTATGAGTTGCTTGTCTTCTTTCTTTTCTTTCTTCTGCGGTAGTATCTCCCACGTGTTGATATCCACCTTTACTACTATTCAAATATTTCATACGATTACGAGCAGCTACGCTGTAATTTTTTTTTGTGAAACTTTTTTGTTTTTTAGTATTTTTAGTTCTATTGGTTGAGCTAGTAGCTCTTCTTCTTTTTATACCAGGTTTTTTTCCACTGTTTCTTGCTTTTTTTTCAACTTGTTGAGCCTTGGCTCTTGTTCTAAATAAATAAGATCTTTTATTCATTTTTTCTTCCAAAGAAGAACCAAAATCATTGTCTT
>CAZBBI010000178.1:0-2292 GCA_964490135.1 uncultured Candidatus Peribacteria bacterium | reverse complement strand
GTTGTTTGTCGGACATTAAGCTTCTATTTCAGTAACATTTCCACCTGTTGTAGACTTATTAACATCTAGAACTTTTTTTCCATTATACATTCCACAAGCTTCACATGCAAAATGTGCACGCTTCATCTCTCCACAACTATCACATTTCACTAAAGATAGTTTATTTGTAAGTTTTTTTCTTTGTATATAAACATATTTACTATGTCGACTTCTCGTTGAGGAAACTGCTTGTTTCTTCTTTGGTACTGGTTTTTTAGACATGTTTCACAATAATTAACAAGAGATTTATACGTAAAAATAAGTAGAAATCAAATATTTACTTTATTTTTTTGACTTTAGCGACAGATAACATCAAAAAATAAACAAATGACATCATGAAAGGCGCAACAAAAACAAAAGAATAAAGCTCTCCAATAATAGTAAATATAGGCTGATTTAATTGTTCAGACAAAGCATTAAATATAATTGTTGGGAAAAAAACAATTATTAATCCCGATAGAAGTATAGGCACAAATACTTTCCCCCAATTTCCTTTTACCAAAGCCAAAGAACCATCAAATGCTTCTTTTGGAGTTCCATTTTTTTCTATTAACTGAAAATGTGCAAATGCAGCATTCAAAGAACGTTTAATCAAAAGATATAACGCAAAAACAAAAGCTGAAATAAATGCTAAAATACCTACTATCGCAATAATTACATTACTAAATAGACTATCAAATGATAAAGCCATAAGCGGTATAAAGAGAATAACCGCGAACAAAATCATGATTGGCATAAGCAGGTAAGCAAATACACGAAATCCAACCAATATATATCGCCAAAAGAATTTCCAAGACTCTTGGAAATAAAGAATACGTGGATTTGTGGTTTTCTTTTTCGTATAATCTTTAACTACCATCATGTTCGCAATTTTCCCTACAGTCCCAAAAGTTATAATAATCAATAACCAAAGAAGAAATAATAACCCCAAAATCACGCCGTGATTAATAGTAATATTCCCTGTCATCGCAAGGTTTTGAAAAACATTAAAACCTTCCCCAAAGCCACCAAAAAGCAAAATACCCAATCCTACTATAACTGCACTTCCTGCAATAATCATTAGGAAGACCGTCATATTCACAATTAGCATTCTCCACCAAATTTTCGGAAAGGCTTTAAAAGTAGCCACAAAGAGTGTTTTCCAGTCAATTTCAATTTTTTTTGTTGTCATTTTTATTTATTTAAAAAACTCCCCAAAAGGGTAACTTTTTATACTTAGAATATCAATTAAAAAAAGAAAAAGCGGAATACGTTCTCGTAATAACCTCGAAACAAGAGTCTATTTTTTTACCTGTGCAGCTTTAGCTTTTTCCATCTTCGCTCGAAACTTATCAACACGTCCTGAAGTATCAAGAAGATTTTGTTTACCAGTATAGAATGGATGAGAAGCCGCGCTAACATCAACACGAACAACATAATGATCTACACCTTTAACTTTTTCAACTTCTTCAGAAGTCATAGTTGATGTCATTATAAAATCCGTACCAGCATTTGCATCTCTGAAGATAACAGGATTAATTTTTGGGTGTTTACTGTCTGATTCTGTAGTTTTAGCTTTTGCCATAATATTTAATGTAATTTCGGACCGATTGTATGGAGAAATGGGGTTTAGTCAAATATTTTTAGTATTAGTTATTTATCATGTCTTTTGCATGTTCCAACGCACTACTTCTGACGTCTTTCCCACTCAACATTTGAGCAATTTCTGTTATTCGTTCTTTTTGAGGAATTTGTCTAATATTGGTAGTTGTGGTCCCTAATAAATGATCTTTTTCTACCAAAAAATGCTGATCTCCTTTTGAGGCAATTTGTGGTAAATGGGTAATAGTTAATATTTGTCTAATTTCTCCCATTTCTTTCATCAAAGATCCCATTTTTTCAGATATTTTCCCCGAAATCCCAGTATCAATTTCATCAAAAATAATAGTTGGTAATCCTGAAAAATTTGATAGTAAGGATTTCAAACCAAACACAATTCTAGAAATTTCTCCACCTGAAGCTGATTTTGACAATTCTTGTGGACTCTTCCCTAGGTTCGCCGAAAAAAGAAACGAAATATTATCTTGTCCGTCAGAAGAAAATTTTTCATTGATTTTATGCTCAACAACAAATTGAACATGGGGCATCCCCATTTCTTGTAATATTGAAATAATAGATTTCTCAACCTTTGAAAAAACTGATTTTCTCTTTTTCGTTATTATTTGTGCCTGACTCTTTAAATCATCTTCTTGTTTATTGAGTTCTAATTTCAAT
>CAZBBI010000177.1:0-2297 GCA_964490135.1 uncultured Candidatus Peribacteria bacterium | reverse complement strand
TAACAATGTAACTAAAATTTCAGAACTTGATACAGCTATTGCTCCTAGTACTTATGATTTTGTTATTTTTTAAATTTTTTAACAAAAGAACTATGAAAACAAAAAACAAAGCTTTCACACTTATTGAACTACTTGTTGTTGTTGTAATTATAGGCGTACTTTCTGTTCTCGCCGTTCCAGTATTTTCAAATTACACGGCAAAAGCAGAAGATACAAAAAGACTAAGATTTGTCCATGCTAGTAATGTAATACTTCTAGCTACCCTCTCCAAGCAAACAGATTATCCGTATGATAAAATTGCTGATGGTTCCAGTGATACTACATTAGATGACATAAGAACCATACTTAGAAATGATGATATAATTATTCCAGATGATGGCACTGAGGATTATGGATATTGGTATTTTTCTGCAGGAAATGAATACATCGTTGCTTCTTGTAGCCAAGAAATTGATGGTAAAATCTTAACCATGGGAACAGCCAATTCTAAAGATCACATTGAATGCTTAGAGGCTAATTTCTATAGAATCCCTACTCTAAAAAATGGCGGATGGTTTGATGGAGGTGTGAATTTTAAACTCACACAGTAAAAAATAAGTGAAATTATTGATTATTACTTATTCTTAATCGATAATTACATCATCATGCTCAAAAAATGGATATTTTGGCGATCTATACAGATATTTTTGGATTTCATTCTAATCTATAGTTCTTTTATTTTAGCTTATTTTTTGCGTGTAGGATTTATTTTTTCAACTGATCTGCCTTTCTTTTTATTTCTAATACTTGGATTTTTAGCAAGTATATTATGGATTGGATTTCTCATTATTACAAAATATTATCGTATCCCACCACGAAGTGGTAAACGATTGTTTTTTGATTTATGGCTTATTGGTATTGGTGGTGTTATCTCAAACGGTTTTTTGATTATTTCTTATTTTTTTCCCAGAGATATACTTTTTTCTCGGTTAATATCTATTTATATATTTATACTTGGAAGTATTTTTCTTTTTTGTTCCCAATTAATTTTTCGACAAATTCTAATTTGGCAAAAAAAGAAAGGAAAAAACATCTACCAAACACTTATTATAGGCGCAAACAGAACTGCTGAAAAAATAATAAAATCTATCAAACAAGATAAATATGCCCCACACAAAGTAATTGGAGTTATCGATCCTTACGGTCTAGAAAAAAATATCAAAGGAAGTGAAATATTAGGAAAATTAAACAAGTTAGAAAGTTTATGTAAAAAAGAAAATATAAGTGAAATAATTCAGTGTGATGGATTTGAGCATACCTTAAATATCATTTCATTTTGTGAAGAACACGATATAAAATTCCAATTTGATCCAGCCCTGAGGGGTATCTATGAACGTAATTTACGAGTCAGAGAAGTCGCTGGTCAAACTATGATATCTTTTGTTAAAAGAGATTTCGAGGATAAGAATAAACAACTTGCGTACAAATGGGGTGACAAAATCATGCGACAAGTATTTGATATAGACTAGAAACTAGCTTACTGGCGTATTAGCATAATGGTTCGCAAAACTATATTTAACAACTTTAGTTAAACTAACTAATAAAGCTAATACGCTTAGTCCTCCATTGATCCTAATACTGAGAACATCACATCCCTAAACTTAGTAGATCCAATAAACTCAAAATGAGTATTTTTGTCTTTAGGATATTTAACTGTAAGTATATCTCCTCTAATCTCTTCAACTATGTCTACTTGTTCTCCTGAAATAACCTTTAACCAAAACTTTATTTCTGATTTACTACCAAACGCATGATCAGAAAATCCTATAGAAGTAAGAACTCCTTCTTCTGGTCCAAAGTTTTGATACCAATATCCATAAGGAACTTTAAATGCCAAATCATAGTGAGTACTAGAATAAGCAAAAGATCTATTATCAATTAAGTTTTTAAAGTCTCCAAGCTCAGCTTTTACTACAATAGGTTCTTTTATTTTCTCAGGTTCTATGATTTTTTCAATTTCCGTAATTTCAGTTTCTTTAGAATCAAAAATCTTAGAAATAAATCCATCTTCTTTCTCTTCGTTAGCCTCTTCAGCCAGACGTTCTAGCTCTTTTGTTTTAGCTAACTCCTCTGCCGCTTTTTGTTCAGTTTCAAGTTTTTCTTTTTCTTTATTCGCCAATTCAGCTTGTTTATCATCTTTATATTTCTGTACTACATCATCTCCCTCAATAAAAGAATTAAGCAGTTTAAAAAACTCTTTTTTTCTCTCAAAATCTTCAAAATTAGTTGTAAAAATAAAAGAATATTTCTTATCATAA
>CAZBBI010000176.1:0-2305 GCA_964490135.1 uncultured Candidatus Peribacteria bacterium | reverse complement strand
CTAGCAGTTGTTCGTACTTCCTTAGTAGAGATTACATCTTTTAAATCTATAGGCATCCCATCAAGCGGGGATTTCAGTGTATCATTTTGATACCTACTGTCGGCAGCATCCGCCATTTCTCTAGCTAAATCAAAAGTAGTTGTGACAAAAGCATTTATATCTTTATCACGGTCTTCAATGTTTTTTATAAAAGCTTCCGTGATTTCACGAGAAGTGAGTTCTCCGTCTTGAAATTTTTGAGAAAGTTCTGAAAGTGTTAATTTTGTTATGTTCATTAAATAACCTTAGGTATTTTTATGCTGTGATTTTCTATTTTATGTGGCGTGCAATTTAGTAGGGCCTCTTCGTTCCCATCAACCGTTATGACGTCAGGTCTTGTGATATTTTGAAGTCCAGTTACCTGTGAAGTTTCTTCTACATCATCAGTATTTACTTCTTGTAATTGTCCGAAAAAATCTAAAACAGAACCTAATTGTTTAGTAAATTTTACTACCTCCTCTTCGGTCAATTTAAGCTTTGTCAGCTTCGCAATATGTCGAACTTCGTCTTGAGTTATCATTTTGATGTGGGGAAGATTTCTTAAGGAGTATAAAAAGTATCTGAATAACATCAAAAAAAAGTCGTTTTTTTTGTCTTTTTACTGTATAATTGAGGGATGGAGACCGAAATGCAACAAGATAGAGACGAAATGTTAAAGAATCCTAACGGATTAATGAATATTGACGATGAAGGTGTTTCTCTGATTGATGTGAGTTTTTTTGATGAGAAATTGAAGGCAAGCGATATTGTTAATATTTTTGAAACAAAAATTGGTCCAATCGATAGTCAAGAAACATTTGATAATATTGGAAAATATCTTCCCAAGGTTTTTGCTTATGAGGCAGAGCACAGGGGGATTTATATTCCAGAAGAATTTAAACAAGTAGCTTATCAAATAAATGATAGGAAATCTCTTTTACATTTTATTTCAGCGAAATTTCTTCCAGAAGGAGAGAGAAGCAACAGAACAAGACAGAGACTTGCAACTATTTGGAAAGTTTTTTATGCCTTTTATCATGCTCATGAAGAAAAAGGATATTTTGATAGAATTGATGAAGCTGAGGAAGTTTTTCAGAAAGATTTTGATGATTTATTTGAAACAGAAAAATCAGATAATCGAAAAAAACCAAATAAAAAATATTTTAAAAATAGATCTGGTAAGAAAATTTATGTTGAACTAGCGAAGCATGACACCAAAGCCAAGTGGCGTGTTATTGATAAGCTATTAACAAAAGCTACTTTGAATTTTAGTGACATAAAGGACATTTTAAGAGGAAGGATCGTACTGAAGAACGAAAAAGATAAGAAAGATTTTGATCTTTTTCTTAAAGGAACAGGGGTTTTAACTAAGGATGGATTATCCTTGAAAACAAAATATGATAACCCCAATGCAGGGGCGGGAAGAGAGGGTGAAATAAAATATATAAATAGAAATGGTAAAGAGAACGAGCATTTAGTTCCGACAGAGATTTCTATTATGACAAAGAAAAAATTTCATGAATCGGAGTCACATGAAGATCATCATTTAGTTTATGAATTTATACAAAATCTAGTAAGAGATGATCGATTAACAGATCTTAATGATTATAGTCAAAGATTATCCCCAGAATCTATTTCAGAGGAGATTTATAAATTAGCCAATAATAAAGAAATTCGTGAGAAATTATCTAAAAAAGAAATAACAGAACGAATTTATGAAAGATTTTGGGAAACTTTCTTTATTCACAATGAAAGTTATTATTCCTATCAAAACACATTGAGATGTCGTCATAAAGAACTCAGATATCGTCACAAAGAAATTCTTGAAGCTATGTTTGCGGAGTTTAACAAAAAAAAGGGCTTATCTTTTAGTTTTAAACAGTGGCAAGATATTTTGGATGATCCTCAAAATGCTAACTTAATTAAGCATCAAGAAATTTTAGATACGCTTCATACTATAAAAGGAGTTTCTCCGAAAATCGCGGAAAGAGTCCAAGAGGAAGTTGCTTCGAGGTTGAAAGGATAAAACAATTACAATTGGTCTTCAACTTTGGAAAAGGTAGAGTTAACACCCTCTTCAAGTGTAATATTTTGTATAGAAAAAATAATATCTGAATCATGTTGAACAGCATACTTAAGATTAATTGTAGGATTGTTCCCTATTTCTTCTTTTAAAGATCTATATAGTTCATAAGAATTAACATTCATTCTTACTGTGGGAGTTTCATTATGTTCTCTTAAACTTCCTAATAATTTTTCAAAATCTTCAAGTGAAGAGATTGTCGCA
>CAZBBI010000175.1:0-2315 GCA_964490135.1 uncultured Candidatus Peribacteria bacterium | reverse complement strand
CAAAAACATAAGAGTGATAAAACATCATTTGATGAATTTAATGCAACAATTTGTTTACTTAAAATTAAATCCAAATGAAAGTGAAATAGAAATAGTAACACAAACAATTACATTAATAAGAAGTAACTCTACAAAATTAAATAAAATTGCTATAAAAATAGGATTAGACTCTATTCTACATTAAGAATCTAGCACCTCATACCATTTTTCAAGAGCTTCTTTTGGGCTTAAATCATCAGGATTTATTGAATTAATAAAATCTAATATTTTTTGATCTTTATCTAATACCTTAGGTTTTATCTTGTTTGTTTCTTTTGGTATATTAAAAAGATTTGGTTTCCCCGTTAGTAAATTTTCCGATTCCAATCGTTGCAATACATCTCGAGCATTTATAATTACTTCCTTTGGTACTCCTGCTAATTTTGCTACTTCAATTCCAAAAGAATCAGAAATCCCACCTTTTCTAATTTTTCGAAGAAAAATAATTCCATCTTCATTTTGACTAACGGAAATATGATAATTCTTTGCTCTTGATAAATCTTCACACAATTCTGTTAATTCATGATAATGCGTAGCAAATAGTGTTTTACATTTCACTTTGTTGTGCAAAAATTCCACAATTGCCCAGGCTAAAGAAATCCCATCAAATGTTGAAGTCCCCCGCCCTATTTCATCTAATATCACAAAACTATTTTTCGTCGCCATATTCAGAATATGTGCAGTTTCCGTCATCTCGACGAAAAAGGTAGATTTGCCTCCTGCTAAATTGTCACTAGCGCCTACTCGTGTAAAAATTCTATCAAAAACCTGCCATTTCCCTTCTTTGGCTGGAATAAATGACCCCATTTGTCCAAGTAAAATAATAAGGGCATTTTGTCGCAGATAAGTTGATTTACCAGCCATATTTGGACCAGTTATCAAATGAAAATTTGATTGATCCGACATTTTTAAATTATTCGCAATAAATGTTTCTGTTGAAACTTTTTCTACCACCGGATGACGACCATCTATAATTTTGAATTCTGAATTATTATCGACAATTACTGGCATATTCCAATTCCATTTTTGTGATGTTCGAGCAAGTGAAAGTAAACTATCTAGTATGGCAATACTTTTAGCTAATTGTTGAATTTCATAAACTTTATGTACAACCTTTTCACGAATTTCAAGAAAAATCTGATGTTCTAATTCATACGCTTGAGACTCCGCTGATAAGACCTTATCTTCATATTCTGCTAATTCTGGTGTTGTAAAACGTTCTGCATTCACTAAAGTTTGTCGTCTAACCCACTGTTCAGGTACTTTTTCTATTTGTCCTTTGGAAACTTCTAAACAAAATCCAAAATTTTTGGAATATTTCACTCTAAGTGTAGCAATTCCTGTTTTTTCTTTTTGTTCTCTCAAATAATTATCTAACCAAGTTTTTGCATTCTGGGATAATTTACGAAGTTCATCTAATTTAACATCAAATCCATCTCGGATAATTCCGCCTGTTGTAATTTCTAGTGGTGGATTATCCACAATTTGTTCCCCAAGCAATTGCGCTAAATCCTCAAACCCTGAAAAATTATCTAATTGATTTTTCAAAATATCAGAATTCACCCCAGATATAGTTTCCCGAACTATCGGCAAAACCAATAAAGAATCTCGCAAATAAGCTAAATCCCGAGGATTTCCTCCTCCTGTACAAATCCGCCCAAGAAGTCGCTCCAAATCTGCAATAGATTTAAAAGAATTCGTAAGTCCTTGAACCAAATCATAATTTTCAACAAAATTCCGTACCCCATCTAATCTTTTATTTATTCTTGATACGTCTTTCAGTGGTTGAGTTATCCATTTTCGAAGCATTCTTCCTCCCATTGCCGTAAACGGTTTTTCAAAAATCGAAACAAAAGTTGAGTTTTTTTCTTCCTGATATATCGGCTGAAAAATCTCTAAATGTCTAAATGTCTGCATATCTAAATGCATAAATATGTCTGTACTATAAGGTGTTATTTTTTGAATATGCGAAAGTTCTGTTTTTTGTGTATCAGATAAATATTTCAAGACTAAGGCCGAAGCCTCTATTTGATCAGTTAATTTTTCAAGTCCAAATGATTCTAAATTTGGTAACTGAAAATGTTCCTGCAATAATTTTCGTGCAGATTTTTCAACTATTTTTTCTCTAGGCGTAATAAGACATTTTGGTAATCTTGAACAAAATACTTGATCATCAAATAAGCCAGACTCAAGCAGTATTTCTCGTGGATTAAGTTTATAAATTTCATCAAAAAATAAAATTTGTTTAAAGTAAATGACTCCCGAAATTATATCTG
>CAZBBI010000174.1:0-2323 GCA_964490135.1 uncultured Candidatus Peribacteria bacterium | reverse complement strand
GAAAACCACATGATTTATCTTTGTATTTCTTCTTAAAAAAATTTTCTTTAAGTAAGTTAATTTTTTCATATTTTTTATCAATATTTTTACTAAAAAAATTCTCAAGTGGCCAAAGTCCAGGTTGCCAAAAAGGAACAAAATTATGTCCTATAAAACTTTTCCATTTTTCCCGAGTATAACCACAAAAAGAGCTTGAGAAACCTTCATTGTCTCGCTTAACATAAACAAGTAAAATGTTTTTATCATTTAAATATTTTTCTGGAATAATCATTGCAACTAATGGATCCGTACAAATATAATTATTTTTTTGCTGATACTTTTTTGTAATAAATTCATATAACAATTTATTTAACCACTCAATTGATCCGATATAATACATAATATTTCCTAAAACATTAGCTATTCGTGCTCCGGGAACTTGATGAATAATTGTAAAATTTTCTTTGGGCAAAAAACATCTTAATATCTCAGCCATACGAGTCGTCCCACAACGACCAGTAGAAACGAAAATTAGTTTTTTTTTAGACATAAAAAAATTTATAGATTGACCTTGAGAATTATAACTAGTTTAATAAAATAGTCAAAATTGAGTTATATAACCTCTTGTCAATAATGAAAAAAATTATCAAAAATCATTGGGATGAAATCATTATAGGAATACTTTTCATCTATTTTTTATTTCAAGTGATTTATCTAGTATTTAATACACTGCCCGTTCCCATAGGATTGTTTCCAGATGATCGAAATCACATAAAACAAATACAAATTTTCTATAACACAGAACAAACCCCTTTTTCTTCATTTCTTACGGCAGGTCGTCCTTTTTATTATTTTATTTTAGGAAAATTATTACATTTTAATGATATTTTAAAAATAAATGAATATCTTTTTCTAAAAGGAATAAATACACTTTTTTCTATTGGATATTTATTTGTCTTCTTCAAGCTTCTTAAATTACTAAATCTTAAAAAGATAGTAAAAGTTCTCGCATTTGTAATACAAACAAATCTTCTCATGTTTGTCTTTCTTTCTGCAGGAGTTAGCTATGATAATTTACAAAGTTTACTGTCCATCTCTGCCATTTATTTTTTAGTTAACTTTCTAAAGACAAAGAAGTTCATTAATTTGTTGAGAATAATAACGATTTCAGCTTTAGGCGTTCTTACAAAAAAAACCTTTCTCCCTCTCCTTTTAGGTATCTTTTTAGTCTTAATTTGGTCTTATAGAAAAGAAATTTTTCATTTAAACCTCAAAAAGACAAAAGCTTTTCAAAAAAACTTAAAAAAACAAAAAATTGGGAGATTGTCTTATATAATATCAATTATTACTTCTATTATATGTATTTCTTGGTTTAGTCATAATTTCTCACAGTATGGTACCATCTTTCCATCTTGCACTGACACAAAGTCCTTTGAAGAATGTTCAAAAAGTGGATTATTTAATAGATCTCAAGAAATAAAGAAACAGTGGGAAGAACGAAGACTAAATGGTAATATTTTTACAGATAAACAGATTAATCCGTATGAATATACAAAAAAATGGGTTGGATATATGAAGCAACGAATTCTTGGCATTACAGGCGCAAGGAGTATTTATCAAAATGAAAATCAATTATTTTTTATAAATATACTTATTTGGCTTGCCTTTATTCTCTTTGTGAGAAAATTTTCCTTTAAAAAAGAAAAAACATTAGGAGCTTTATTTTTCATCTTTGCTATTTATGCACTGACGTTACTTATAGTAATTAACTATAAAAGTTATATTATTTCCACCCAAATAGATATTGGAATGCAAGGACGATATTTATTTCCGGTATTATTCATTTTTATTATTTTATTTTCCCATGCATTACTTAATTATTGGAAAAATAATTGGATAAAAATCCAGATATTTTTACTTACCAGTATAACATTCATACAACAATGTTTTCCTTTTTACTATTACCATCCAAGTCGATTAAATTATTATGAAAGTCACAAAAAGGGAGCTTCTTTCATGGAACAAAGGAAGGAGGATAGTTTATTACTTAAGAATCAATTTCATTTAAATCAAAATGGATGGCTTGGTCCGATCTATGAAAAAAATCAATTCAAACAGGGTTTTTTAGCTAAAAAAAACAATCTAATAGGCGTTCAATTAAAAACTGCAACTTATAAAAATATCATAGAAACTGACTACAAATTTATTCTAAAAAATGAAAAAAACGAAATTATCAACGAAGTGTTACTCAAAAAAGAACACATAAAAGATGTTGGTGTTTGTACTATAAAATTTTCTTCCCAAGAAAAGTCTAAAGATAAAAAATTTTTTTTCACACTTGAGC
>CAZBBI010000173.1:0-2325 GCA_964490135.1 uncultured Candidatus Peribacteria bacterium | reverse complement strand
CACCTAGATCTGTTGATTCTTCTAGAATATTATCATATTTAACAGACAAATCTCCTATCTTAAACACCTCAGCATTAACCATCGGTGTTAATAAACAACTAATTACCACAAGCAAAATTGATTTTTTCATTTTGAGTCACTTAATAAATTCTTCCACCATTCTTTTTGATTCCCTTTACATTCATTCATCAACATATTTTTCACTCGATCTTTTTCGTTTTGTTCATACTCCCACAAACTTGATTCCAATCTATTTATTTCAGCTTCTTTTTTTCGGTAGGTATCAAGACGATTAAGGTTTTTTGCTATAGTAATTGCCATCTCTTTATCGATACTTTTTAGCTTTCGATTTTCTTTTTGTAATATATTAAGTTCTTCTGTGGTCAATTTCGCACTAGGAACAATGTGTCCTTGAGTTTTTTTCATAACTTCTGTCACTACTGCTGCAGGATCACCAAAATTTGCCATAACTTCCACCCATCCTGTCGCTTCTACATCTGCTATTTTTCCCTCAATCGTTGAGGTATCAAGTGCAATACCAGAATCAGGAGGAACTAAATCTCGTCCAACCTTAATCGCCGAACCAATCACTTTAATCCCCGAATCAAGAGAACTCGTCAATATTTTACTTCCGAGTTCACCGGTTCCTTTAGCAGAAAGAGCAACCTTATAGGTAATATAAGCCATCCGAACTGTTGCCTTTATGAGGTTAGCTTTATGTCCAGCTTTTAGTGCTTTTTGATACTGCTGTGAAGCCTTTATTTCTTCTTTTGTTATTTCATAATCCCTTTTCAATATAACTACTTCTGAACCAAGTTTTACAATTTTTACCTGTGCTTCATGGAACTTTCGTGCATCATAACTACGTGTTGCTGATTCTATCCTGTAATCAAAATCTGAATATTTTTGCCAACCAGAATCAAATTTGTCTGGAGAAACTGTACAATCACTATTTAGAAGTGGATTTATTTTTGGTCCAAATAAATCATCAATCTCACAACCCGATAGAAATAAGAAACTAATCACAAAAAAAGAAAAACTCCATACTCTAAAATTACGGTTGAAGACATTACCCATCATATACTTGATAATAAAACTAAAACGAAAGGAACTACTCCAAATTTAGCATAAAAACAAATAATATCAAATAATATACAAAACTGGACCAAGTTTGACTTTATTTACTAATAATCAGAGAAAGGCGGAAAAAGGATACTTATACTCCAATATTAAGTTTTAATTAAGATTATCAGTAAGCTTTTACTAGACTTTTTGATTTTTTTTCACTATTTAAAGTATATAAATAACTTTTTTTCAAAGATAACACAATCACCTACTCGGCTTTCAAATTTATCGGAAGAAGAACTAATCATTTTAGCTGCTAAAAATCTTAGTAACTTACAAAATGTCTCCCAAATAGTAGCAGATCTGAGTGGAACTATTCTTCAATCTTCTGGTGCAGTTTTGGGCTATAGAAAAAATGAACTTTTAGGAGAACCTGTTCAAGCAATAATACCTACCCCACATAAGGAACATCATCCGCAGTTTATGAAAAATGCTGCTAATGGAAATCCTTTGGGATATTTCAAGATCCCTAGACCATTGGAAGCCATAAATAAAGATGGAGAAATAGTGCCGATATTACTTACGGTAACAGATATTCAAGATAAGGTGGGGAACGTAATTGGTTTTGTAGCTGTTTTTATTGATAATAGCGTACAAAAAAAATTGGAATATCAGGTTAGACACCATCCACTAACCGAATTACCTAATAGCGTTTATATGAATGAAAAATTAGATGGACACCTGAATAATGTTTCCGAAAGGAAAAAAGTTTCATTACTTATTTGTCTTGATATAGATCATTTTAAGGTTGTGAATGCCGCATTAGGACCTAAATCCGGAGATGATTGTCTAAAAGAATTTTCTAAGTTTATAGGAAGCTGTATCCGTAGCACTAAAACAGACGAAAGGAAGCTTGAAAACCTCGATATATTAGGACATCCCCAAGCTGATGAGTTTATTTTATTATTAAAAAATGTAGATTCTGAAGAATCTATAAACCCTCTTCTTAATCGTTTACTCAATAAATTAAAAACATTTCGGTATTCTAATGGTGATTTTAGTTTAGATTTAACCGTATCAATGGGATGTTTGGTTATCAAACCTGGTGAAAAGATCTCACCCGAGGACGCTTTATCTATGACCGGCGTGGCCTGTGATCAAGCAAAAGAGGGGGGAAGAAATAGATTTGAAATTTATTCCCACGACTCCAAACAGCGTGAGAAAATAATCGAAGATTTAAATTGGCTTAAAAAAATCGAA
>CAZBBI010000172.1:0-2329 GCA_964490135.1 uncultured Candidatus Peribacteria bacterium | reverse complement strand
TAACCCTGTTGAAAAAAACATCTCTACAGTTGCCCGATCTCTGGCGTTAATAAATGTATTCTTTCCTATTTTAAACACTCGCAACCTTTGTAATTCTTCGGGAGTGAGCCCCGATACATCGCTTGGCTTTGTTTTGAGTATTTCTACTTTTTCTGGTGCTAAAATATTTTTATCTAGTTCTCGTTTAATGCAATATTTTAAAAAACTTCTAACTGGAATTAGATAGATATTTTTAGTTTTAGCGGAAAGGTTTTCTCCTTTTTTGTTTTTTTTCTCAAAAACGAAATCCTGGAATTGTTCTATTTCGTCCAAAGTAATACCTGAAACATGTGTTTTTGATCCTAAAATTTCACCAAAAACATCTAATGATTTTCTATAATTCCTTAGTGTGTAGGGTGAAGCATCTTGCACGTTCTGCAGATGTCTAAAGTATTTTTCAAGCGCTTTTGCATATAACATTCTCAAAAACTATACTCGTTCTTATTAAAAGTAAAAAATTATAAATTAATTATTAATCCGCCCCAAAGAGGAACCGTCGAGCTTAATAAATAAATTTAGCTTTCCATAAATTTCTCAATCTCTGTCCTAGAAACTCTTCTTGGCATCGATGTTCTTTGTTTCTTTATTTTTTTTCTTACTTTTAAGTAGCTCCACCATTGCCCCAGTGTTTCTGTTTCAAAAATAAGAAGATAAGAAAAAACCTTAAAGTTCCACCACCAAGTTGCTCCTTTTATGGAGGAAGAAAAGTCTTTAGAAAAATTCTTTTCCAATAGTATTTGGTGATTTAAATAAGATACCTGATTTATATGTTTCGTCTTTTTTCCTCTGTTATTAAGAAGTTGAATCGCTCTCTGTCCAATTGAAGAGGTTGTTCTATCGTGATAAGCTAATGCATATGGAGTAAACCGTGCATGCCAACCTGCCCACTGCAATCTATAGGCTAAATCAACATCTTCTTTGTAGATAAACATTGATTCATCAAAATATTCTTTTTTACCAGTATCTTTGTTCATAAAGGCTGTATCGTCCAACGCTTCTTTTTTAAAAAGAACTGCTGCGCCTGAAATCCCAAAAACATCTCGTTGTTTATCAAATTGACCAAAATCAATTTCACCTTGACCAATATCTTCAAATCGATGTGATTTCATCATTTTTATCCCCACGCTATCGATAAAGTTGGTTTTTCCGTTATCTCCTTTTTTGTATTGCCTAAAGTCCCATTTTTTTAATTTTCCTCCCACTGATCCATACGCCGGATTTTCCATGATAGCCCGAACTAATTCCGATATAAAATTTGATTCAAAAATCATATCTATGTTAAAACACGCATAAAAATCTCCATCTGTTTGTCTTAGTATTTCGTTGTGTGCCATACTAAATCCAACATTTTCTGCAAAACTTAGTACTTTTATTTGTGGAAATTTTTCTTTTAAAACATTTAATGATCCATCAGTAGAACCGTTATCAAAAACAACAATTTCAAAGTTTTTGTAATCTTGACTTAAGAGAGACTCCAAACAAGGTATTATATATGATTCTGAATTATAGGATATAAGCCCAACAGTAACCTTTGAGGCTTTCACCGCTCTCTTTTCTTTTTTCTCTTCTTTTATTTTCGTATGTTTCCTTTGAGGATTAAAAGATTCTTGAACCAAGAGAGACGCCTCTAGTAAGCCTTCATGACTCCCCGCATCTGCCCAGGTTCCCTGTATCTGGGTTGTTTTTAATTGATTTTTTTCAAGATAGACTTTATTTACCTCTGTTAAGCCCAACATTCCTTTGTTGTCGGCCGAAAGCGAACGGATAAACTCAAAAACTTGATTGTCGTAAAGATAAAATCCAGTTTGTATTAAAGATGATTTTGGAAAATTTGGCTTTTCTTCTATTGATCGAATACTGCCATCCTCTTTCGTTTCGACTACACAAAAACTAGAAGGGTCTTCCACTTTTTTTGTAAAAAGATGCGCTCCTTTTTGAAAATAAAAAAGAGTTTCTGAGAAATCTTCTTCAAATACATTATCAGCCAATATAACCGCTACATTGTCATCTCCTATAAAATCTTCTGCTAAAGACAGGGCATGTGCCGTTCCTCCGTGTCCATCTTGAACTTTATATGTTAAATTCACGTCTAGGTCCATACCAGACCCCAGTAGTGCCATAAAATCTCCTACGTGCTCAGTTCCTGTAATAATTAAAATATCACAAACCCCAGACCTTTTTAACATGTCTATTGGGTAGTGAATCATTGGTTTATTAAAAACTGGTAACAAATGTTTATTTGTTATCTTTGATGCAGGATGAAGCTGTGATCCTGACCCACCAGCAAGTA
>CAZBBI010000171.1:0-2338 GCA_964490135.1 uncultured Candidatus Peribacteria bacterium | reverse complement strand
GAAAGTGCTTTTGTATTCCAAACTTTTGATTGCTCAAATGGTCCCATAAACATTTCATACATTCTCAAAGTATCTGCTCCATATTCCTCCACGATATCATCTGGGCTTACTACGTTTTTGAGTGATTTAGACATCTTTGCCGTAATTTTTTTCACTTCTTCTCCTGTTTCAGTAATAAAAAATTTCTGATTTTTCTCTTCTACTTCGTCGACAGGCACAAGTCCTCCGTTCTTATTTTCGTAAGCAAAAGAAACAATCATTCCTTGATTTACGAGTTTTTTAAATGGTTCTTTGGTCGAAACTAGCCCCATATCATAAAGTGCTTTGTGCCAAAATCGAGCATAAAGCAAGTGAAGTACAGCGTGTTCAGCTCCTCCAACATACAAATCAACTGGTCCCCAATAATCTTCTGCTGACTTTGAACAAAATTCTTGTTCATTATCTGTGTCCATAAACCTCAACCAGTACCAAGAAGATCCTGCCCAATTTGGCATAGTGGATGTTTCTCGTTTTGCTTTTCCGTTACATTTTGGACAAGTTGTATTTACCCACTCTTCAATCTTTGCCAACGGTGACTCCCCTGTCTCTGAAGGTTCATATTTAGTAGTTTTTGGTAACAACAATGGTAGTTCTTTTTCATCTATTGGCACTATCCCACATTTATCACAGTGTACTAGTGGAATAGGCTCACCCCAATATCTTTGTCGTGTAAATATCCAATCTCGAAGTTTGTAGTTTATTTGCTGCGAACCTAGTTCTTTTTCTGCTAACCAATCAATCATCTTTGCAATAGCATCTTCTACTGTTAATCCATCTAAGAATTCTGAGTTCTTCATTGAGCCACCTTGTTTGGCGAATGGGTCTTCCAATCCCCCAACTACCTCAATAATCGGTAGGTCATATTTTTCAGCAAATTCATGATCTCGTTCATCGTGTGCCGGTACTGCCATAATGGCTCCTGTTCCGTAACTCATCAACACATAGTCCGCAATCCATACGGGGATCTTTTCATTATTCACTGGGTTGATTACATATCCTCCTGTAAATACACCTGATTTATCTTTATTAAGTTCTGTTCGTTCCATATCAGACTTAGCTGCACAACCTTTTATGTAGCTCTCAACGGCCTCTTTTTGCTTGCTCGTTGTAATCTTTTTTACCAATGGATGCTCAGGACTTAAAACAAAATAAGTCGCTCCAAATAGTGTATCTGGACGTGTTGTAAATACTGTAATTTCTTCACTTCCGTCCTCCAGTTGAAAATCAACTTCTGCACCAGTACTTTTCCCGATCCAGTTCCGTTGCATGGCTCGAATTTTTTCTGGCCAATCTAGAATTCCTGAAACTAATTTCTCAAAATACGGCATCACTGCCTCATTTCTTTCAAATTCCATTTGTGACATATGCCCACGATCTTGATCGTAATCAAAATGAACATCTAGTTTTTTAGCCAAAAATCCAAATTCTTCCGCTCCGATATGGTGATCAGATCCTCCCCCGTAAATAAAAATATTATCTACTGAGTTTTTGATTTTTTCGTAATCAAATTTTGTTGTAAAAAAGTTTTTAATTTCAGATATCCCACAATCACCAACGGTTGGTGCTACCAACACAAGCTCAGAGATTTTCAAATCTTCTTCTGTCAAATATCGTTGGATAAATCCACCTCCCAGACTGTGTCCAAGAATAATTGTATTTTCATTAATTCCAGGAAGTACTTCTTTCTCAAAATGTGTTTTCCATTCCGTGTAAATTGGGTTTTCTGTATTTGGAAAACTTGGTGCAACACATTCTATTTTGTTTTCTTTTAAATATGATTTTATACCTCCAAACCATCCACAATCACCATCTCCTCCCCAACCATGCAAAAGTACAACATTTGGTTTATCTAGATCTTTAAGCAGTCGATCGGCATATTGTGTGATTTTAAACATCCACTGTCGAAGTGCTTTTCGTTCAACTTTATTTCCACATCTTTCGTGTAGTCCGCTTTCTACTTCTTCGTTAGCACAAACGACTTTACAAGACGGACACCAATTCATAGGTTTCACGTCTTCATAAAGAAGCCCTTTTTTGTAAAACTGTAAAAACAGCCACTGAGTGTGTTTGTAATATGAAGGATCCGTGGAATTTATCTCTCTATCCCAATCATAAGAAAATCCTAGTGATTTAATCTGTCTAATGAAATTTTCAATATTTTCATTAGTAGATTTGGCTGGATGAACTCCTGTTTTGATAGCATAATTTTCTGCTGGCAGTCCAAAGGCATCCCATCCCATAGGATGAAGAACATTGTGTCCTTCCATTCTTTTTTTACGGCTAATTATATCTGTTGCCG
>CAZBBI010000170.1:0-2353 GCA_964490135.1 uncultured Candidatus Peribacteria bacterium | reverse complement strand
ATATTTTTTTTTAATTATTAAATATTTCTGCTAAATAATCATCCATTGTATAAAATCCCGGTTTCTTCTTCACTAACCACTCAGAAGCCTTTATTGCACCAAGAGCATATCCATCTCGATTCCTGGCAGAGTGCTTAATCTCAATACAATCTGATGGACTATCAAATCCTATCGTGTGAGCAAAATTAACTACTCCACCCCTTGTCGAAGAAAAATGAATTTCATTATCTTCAATCTTTCTATCTAATTTCTCTTCTACTATTTCCGTCTTGCGAACAATATTTTTGATCAAGATATCTTCTAGAGTTTTTGCTGTTCCAGAGGGAGAATCTACCTTATTCTTATGATGAATTTCATGCCCCCAAACATCATATTCATCAGCTTTATTTATCAATTTTGCGGCTTCCTCCACGATCCTATAATATAGATTAACTCCCACAGAAAAATTGGAAGAATACAAAAATTTAATACCTGATTCTTCCACAATTTTTTTCACTTCATCTAACTGATTATACCATCCCGTTGTCACCACAACCATGTCTTTTCCCTGCTCACATAATTTTTTTATATGATCCACACAAACAGAAGGAGTGCTTACTTCATAAACAATATCAGAATTTTCAAAATTCCAATCATCTCCCTGATCAACAACACAATTAATTTCATGTTCACGATCCGTTGCAATTTTAGCCATTGCTTGGCTCATTCCCCCGTTTCCAATAAATCCAATTTTCATAAACTTATTTAGTTACCGTAAAAGTAGCTCTTGCTAAGATATTACCACCATTAGTGAAATAGATTACATCATATTCTCCAACTTCTTCTGGTGCTGTTAACTTTGAATTATTCCCTACATTGAAATAGTCTAAAGATTTTTTATCGCCCATTGCTCCTTTTTCTTTTAGGAGAATTTGATCACCTCTATTATTTGGTCCCACGTAAGTTACTTCAAATCGAGATCCTGCGACAACCGTTGCTGGTGTGGAAAGAGTCGCTGTTACGGGTGTTACCGTAAAAGTATCTCTGGCTAAAATCTTATCATCATTTGTGAAATAAATTACATCATATTCTCCGATTTCTTCTGGTGCTATTAACTTCGGATTATTCCCGGCATTAAAATAATCTAAAGCGTTTTTATTATCCATGGCTCCTTTTTCTTTTAGGACAACCTGATCACCTCTATTATTCGGTCCCACGTAAGTTACTTTAAATGAAGATCCTGCCGCAACCGTTTCTGGTACAGAAAGAGTCGCTGTTACTGGTGTTGTAACAAATGAAATTCTTCCTAATATTTCTCCACAGTTAGCAAAATAAACGATATCATACTCTCTAATTTCTTCTGGTGCTGTTAGCTTTGAATTATTCCCTACATTAAAATAATCCAACTGAGCCTTCACCTCTATTGAATCTTTTGGTAAAATCCTAATAGAATCACCTTTATTTTTTGGTCCTTCAAAAGTTATTTCAAAAGAAGATCCGGCTGGAACTTCTAACGGCCCATTCAATGTTGCTTCACCTAATTTTTCTTTGCTGCAAGCAGAAGCTTCAACCGCTTCTTCTAAAGCTTCACTTAAACTATCAGAGTCCTTAGCTGTCATAAATTGTCCTCCTGTTTCGCTTGCCAAACATTTAAGTCCTGCTGTTTGCTCTTCCGTCATATCAAAACCAATTACATGTGCTGTAAAATCAACACCTGTTTCTTCCAACTTCTTACCTAGTTTACAAAGATCAATTTCACAGGTTTCAATTCCATCTGAAATCAAAATCACTGTTGCTTTTTGTTCGGTATATTTCAATGCTTCGGCTGCCATAAGAACTGAATTTCCCATAGGAGTCATTCCTTTAGGTGAAATATTATCTACCATTTTTGAAATATTTTCAGCATTATCTTTTTTAGGATCAGTTAATATTTCAATATCACTACAATCTCCTTTTCGTCGATGACCATAAGCCATCAACCCTAGTTCTGTAGTTTCAAAATTTTTCACTGTTTTTTTAACAACCTCCTTTGCAATTTCAATTTTAGATTTTCCATCAATTTGTCCCCACATACTTCCTGAGGCATCTAAAATTAAAAGTGTTTTTTGAGATACTGCTACAAGTGGTTCTTTTTCTTCCTGTTCCGTATCTACCTGCTCTTCGTCCTCCATAATTTCTGTTTCCTCTTTTTCAACAGCTAATTTTTCCTGTTCTGATTCTTCCTGTTCTAATTCTTCAACTTTAGTTTCTGATTCTTCAGTTACTACTTCTTCATTTTCTTCTTTTAATTCTATTTTTCTATCAGCTTGTTCTACTTTTTTTTCTGAAACTTCAACAATAACTTCCTCGTTCTTAATGAAATTTGGCTTTTCAC
>CAZBBI010000169.1:0-2358 GCA_964490135.1 uncultured Candidatus Peribacteria bacterium | reverse complement strand
ATTTACTTTATTTTTTTGTAGGATTTTTTGTTATTAGTTTTTTAGGGTTTTTCTTAGCAAAAGCAGGTTTTTTTATTCTTCCTGTATTTGTAAGTATTTTTGTTTTTATTATTACGTTCTTTTGGTCTGAATTTAAAGGCTTGTTGAACAAGTTTTTTACTCAAGGTGTCAGGTTTAATGTTTGGCATTCAATTGCTGTATCATTGGTTTTGTCTGTAGTTGTGCTAAATTTCTTACAAACATTTTTCCCTTTCTCTATAGGTTGGGATAGTTCGAATCACTATTTACTTACTACAAAATTGTTAATGGAGGGCGAAGGATTGAGAGGGGGGATTTTCCCTCCTTTTGTTGAGATCGTATTGGCAATATTTGGAAAATTCTTTGGTTTGTCTGGTGTACAGTTTTTACTCGTTTTTTTTGGGAGCTTGTTACCATTTACTTTTTACATGGTTGGTAAGTATTTCAAAATAAAGGAACCATTGAATATCCTTTTAGCCTTATCGTTTTTTCTGATTCCAGCCATAGGGTTTCAATTATCAAAAGACGTGAAATTCGATATAATCTATCTACAATTGTTACTTATTGTTTTGGTCCATTCTAGGGCGAAGATAGCTTTATTGTTACTTGGGTTTGCACCGTTGATGAAATTAACTGCTTTTTGGTTTTTTCCAGTTGCGTTTTTGGCTCAATTTGTGAATTTTTCTAAGAAAAGAATAAAAGAAATCTTGTTTTCTATTTTATTATTGATTCTTCCGTTTTCTATTTGGGGAATATTTAATTTGGTTAATTATGGGGAAATTCCAACAAATACTCATGAATTACAGAATGTTTTATTAAAAGGAAAAGATGTTCAACCAAAAGTTAAAATTCCAAAAGTTCTTTCCTTGAACTCAAGCTTTATAGTTTCGATAGAACCTGTAAAAACCACAGAAAATAAATATAATTCTACCTCATTCCAAGAAGAAGTGGGACGGTATTCTGGTTTTGAGACAAACTTTTTCAAAAAAATATGGTCAATTTTTACTAGTCCAAATATTCCAGCAGTAAGTAAGCAATACGTTGATCTTGGTTTTTTGTGGATAATTTTTTTACCTATCTTGATATTTGTTTTTTATGAAGGATTTAGGAAGAAAGATGAATTGCTTCTTTTGGGGTTTTTGGCTACTGGGTTTTTTATTCCATGGATATTCATGACAGAAGGTGTTGCTTGGTATGGATTACCATTTTTAGCTATTTTATTTATTTTAGTTGGAAAGGTTTTAACTCAATACGAAAAATTAAAAATAACTAATTTAGTTATTGTGTTTTTTGTCTTGTTATCTGTTTTTACGGGCCTTTATAGCAGATTATCTCATTCTGGAATAAATCAAATTCTTACATCTTTGTCATGGGCATCAATACCAACTACAGAAAATGCAGATCGTTTGGCTAATGTTTATTTTACGGAAGAACGAAAAGTTGCCGATATCCTAAATGAGGACCCCGATCCTGTAATTTTTAGGATTGGAACATTGGCAAAATTTTGGTTAAGTTATCCAGATGCTAGAGTTGTCGAAGATCCTCAACTTGATATTTGGAGTCGTATTATTTATGGACGTGACGTGGATGGAATATTAAGTGTTTTAAAAGATAATAACATAAAATATCTTTTGATAGATAGGGGAACGGTTTCGATAGAAACTGATAAGAATGGAACATTACATAAAAAGTTTCAAAATTTACAAGATTTTGTTTCATCTACCCAAAAAACGAGAAAAACAAGCTTATTATTTTATGGAAAACGAATAATCTTACTTAAGATAGGATATTAGTTAATAAGTTAATTTATGTTCTGTCAATATATATATTTTGATTTGATAGCTAGAAAGATAGAGAATAACAAAAAATGATATTTTCAAAACTATTAAAATCGGCATTGTGCGTTGTTTGTTTTGTCTCTTATGGAATATCGGCTCAAGGTGCATCAGTAGAGCCTATTTCAAAATCAAAAATTATTACTTTGGATACAGTGCAACTTGTTCCATTGGATATTACACTCTACAAACCAGAGCAAGAAAACCCATTAGCTGGACAGGTTGGTTATTCTGGTAAAAATGGAACAGATGTAGAGTATCAACTTTTTGATGATAATGGAGCTTTGGTTTGGTCAAAGTTTCAAGAAATAACTGATAGAGAGCGTGTTGAGGGTTTATATGAATTTAAGTTTAAAGATGTAGATTTACAGGGTGAATTTGATTTTAAGGTAACTATTTTAAATAAATATGGGGATCGTTTGGGAGAAGCTAATAACAAAATTTTCTTTGAAGATGGTAGCTCGTATTTAGATATAAAAGATTTAACAATATTAAGTAAACCAGA
>CAZBBI010000168.1:0-2361 GCA_964490135.1 uncultured Candidatus Peribacteria bacterium | reverse complement strand
TCAATGTTTGTTAATCCTTTGTGGGATTGATTTTTGGTGGTTTCAATTTTCTAGAAAAAATATTCGATCGAGAAAGGGCGATAGGGCACTAATGATTAATTTTCTACATCTGGAATCTCTAGATAAAAACCTTTTAACTTTTCATCTAACACGAACTCAAAACGTTCAAATATCTTTATTAGAACTCGCTCTTTTAGGTAATCCTTCTTTTTATCAATAGTTCCAATTTCGTTGAGCCACTCTGGCATATTAGTTAGGAAGTCTTTCATACAATCAGAATCTTCAGTGAATTCTTCTATGCTCATATGAAAAACATCTTCTTTTAAAAACTTTTTATCGTCTTCATTTAGTGGATTATACTGAATGAATTTACCTAGCGAATCCTTACTTAAAACTAAGATGCCTCGTTTTTTAGTGTCATCATAGACTTCATAAACTGGGATTTCTGTATTCTCAAATTTGTATAAACCAGCAATTTCAGCAGGGTATTTTTTGGTATTTTCAATTTGCCAATCTGGTACGTAATTTTTTGATTTTCTTTCTTCTTCAAAAAATCTCCAGGAAGCGCCATTTAAACTTAGAATAATAATACTCTCTGGATTAGGATTCTTTTTTAAATTTTCTTCAAATTTACTAGTGTCTACAGCTGTTAATTCATCTTTAAGAGTCTCAATTATTTCCGAATTTTCACCCCTTAGCAGGCTTTGTCCAAACTCGAATCCGCCTTCAAATCCTATAAAAGTGACATGCCATGCTACAGATTCATCAAAAAAAGGTGCTTTATCAAACATGGTGTTGATTCCCATCTTTTTAATATCTCCTTTGTAAGGCTTTTTACTTTTGTCCTCGTATAATTTGTAGAAATCTAGGATATTTCTGATCCCATTACTTTTATTAAAGTTCTCAACGACATTCTTTTTAAACTCTGATACTTTTTCAGTTGAAATATGGGTCTCCCGTTTTTTTACTAACTCGTCTTCCTCTTGGGCTAGCTTAGCCTTGTTTAAGAGTTCTTTAAACTCATCGACTTTGTTAATCGCATTTTCCGTCAATATTGAGTCCCAGCCTTGTGGCGAATTCTTAATACTATCAAAAGTTTTAACTAAGTCTCTAGTTCCATCAGCTAAATAGGCTAAATCTCTGCTATGATCTAGCTCAATTTTTTGTATTTGGTCCTCATTTTTAGATTGAAGAAGCGTTAAGCCATGAACGGCATATAAAACTTCTAACTTTTCGAGGATATTTATACTAATAACACCCTCTCGCCCCTCTCTCTCCCAATCAGACCAGCCCCATCCTTCTTCCCTATCAAAGTCATGAACTCGTAAGAAAAGCCTCGTTAAATCCTCCAGATTTGAGGGAAGAGACCCCTTTATCGTATCAAAATATGGCTTGATATCTTTATCATTGCGATATTTATATAATATCCAGCTAGATAAGCCATATATCACTTCTTTTCTTTTTTCTGTTAATCCCTCAAGTGTTTCATTTTTTTCATAAGTTCTTGGCTTGTAACGGTCCAATCTTTCAAATAAAGAATTTAATTTTCTTAAGAATATTTTGAAATTTTCTAGATCTCTATTGTCAAAAGCCTCTTTTATAAGAGATTGAAACACTAAAATTATGTGAGTGTAAAATCCTTTATAATTTTCTTCAGATATTTCTTGTTTTTCAAATTTAGAATCCAGTGTGTAATCTGAAAGTTCTTTCAGATATCTCCAAGTCCTATCGTTCATCAAGTCTACAGTTTGTTTATCCTTATCTTTTCTTGAAAAAGCATAATAGTACAAATTCCTGTGAAGGCGGATAAAGTCTTGAAAGAGTAGGTGATCACCTTTTTCTATACCAATTTTAGCCAATCTTATTGGTAGAAACTCAACTTCCTTTACTACGTTAAAAGACCCTTCGCTCATAGCTAAGCTGAACACATCTCGTATATCTCTTAATAGCCATTCAATTGGTTTAAGTTTTCCTAAGAAAGAGCCCCTTTCTTCTTCCGCTTGTTTTTGTGAGAACCCTCCACCGTATAATTGCATAAATTCAGTAAATTCCTTGGCTAAATCAATATAAATATCTTCCAGCTTACCCAATTCTCCAACTTCCTCTTTTTTAATAGCCCTTATGTATCGATCTTTGATCTTAGAGAGCTCAAAACGTGCTTCTTTACTGATCTCTTCAATTTCTTTTATGGTAAAAGTATCTCTAGATATTTTTTTGAGCTGTCTTATTTCATCCTCTTTTTTGCTTATGTCTTTACTAAAAATTTCATCTTTAATATGTAACACTTCTCCTTCTTCTGAGGACTCAAGAAAGCGAGTAATAATGTAAGCAACCGGTGGTTTTTTCTTTAATTCTTCATCT
>CAZBBI010000167.1:0-2361 GCA_964490135.1 uncultured Candidatus Peribacteria bacterium | reverse complement strand
ACAGCACAAAATCTTTTATTCCCTTTGGTCATAAGATTTTGGCTTTAGCGCGAACTCGGGTTCTCATCCCTATCTATTTCTGCGAAATTAAAAAATGCGACTAAATCCCTTCGGGACTCATTCACATTTTTTATGGCGGAGAAAGGGGGATTTGAACCCCCGGAACGATTACTCGCTCACACGCTTTCCAAGCGTGCGCGTTCGACCACTCTGCCATTTCTCCTGCGGGGAGGATTTTAATGATATTTTGAGTATTTGTATAATATTTTAGTTAAAAGAATCTAAAAAATACCTTATTATTTATGTTTTGGTGCCCTTAGCGTTTGACAAAAATGACTTTTAGGATTAAAAATTATATTGTATAATTTATTTAAAATTGAAATGGAAGGAAAAAAAGAGCCTGAGTTCTTAAAATCTGAGTTAGAGGAAATCTTTGATTTTTATTTAGATTCCACCGAGGAAGAATATGAATTAAATGGTGATACGGAAAAACATGAAAGACTAAGGCGGTCAGGCTTAGCACTTCAAAAAATGATAAAAGAAGATTATCCAAGCTTTCTTTTGAGAGTATTAAATCCTTTGTTTGAATTTGTAGAACATCATAAGAAGCGTTTATTGCTGGTTGCAGAAAGTCACAGGCTTCAAGATGAAAATTGGAATATGCCAACGTCACCAAAGCGTCCTAAAAACATGGAAAGAATGCGTATTATAAGTAAAAAGTTAGGTAGAAAAAACTAAACATCATCCTTATTTCCCAGATATGTGGTATAAAGATAATTAGTTTGGGCAGGAAACTCAGCAGCCAAGGTATCTATTTGCTTCGTTACGGGTTTAATGTTGTGTTGTTTTCTTAAATTCCTGATTGTTAGGAAATCACTTTTTACGAATTGAGCTATTTCTTTATCAGAAAATCCTAATTTTTTTGCGCTCAATAATAGTTCTTTATTAAGCTCCGCTGATTTATTTAAAATTTTTGCACAGTTAGTAATTCTTTCTATTTGCTGCAAAAACCAGTGATCTATTTTGGTCATTTCCCAAATTTCTTCAAGGGTGAAATGTTCAGCAAAAAGTCCTTCCGCGATAGCAAAAAGTCGTCTAGGGGAAGCAATGCGAATATTTTTTTCTACTTCTTTTTTGTCTTTAAACTTTATAGGTGAATCCAAAATTCCTTCAGATCCTATTGCTAGCATTCGGATAGCTTTTTGTAAAACTTCCGGGAAATTACGACCCAGGGCCATGACTTCTCCTACAGATTTCATTTCTGTGGCGATTTGGTGTGATACTTTTCGGAATTTTTGTAAATCCCATCGAGGGATTTTTAAGGCTATATAATCAAGGGCAGGTTCAAAGAAACTACTAGTTACTTTTGTAATTGCGTTTGGAATATCTGGTAAGTTTTTGTTACACAATATCTCAGCAGCTACGGCCGCAAGGGGATAACCAGTTGCCTTTGAGGCAAGTGCGGAAGACCTACTTAATCTTGGATTCATTTCAATAACTCGATATTCTGTCGGATCATCTGGATCAAGGGCATACTGGATATTACATTCTCCAACAATTCCTAAATGACGTGTCATTTTAATAGCAATAGTTCGAAGCATTTGGTATTCAGCATTGGCTAAAGTTTGGCTAGGAGAAATTACAATCGATTCTCCAGTATGGATCCCAAGTGGATCGAAGTTTTCCATATTAACAACCGTGATACAATTATCAGCGTTATCACGAACTACTTCATATTCAATTTCTTTCCATCCTCTTAAATCCTCTTCCACTAAAACTTGTGGAGAAAAAGAAAAAGCATCTTTAACCATTTCTTGAAATTTATCTGGTGTTTCACAAAAACCAGACCCTTTACCACCTAGAGCAAATCCTGCTCGCATAATAAGCGGGAATCCGATTTTTTGAGAAGCAGCTAGGGCTTGCTCCATGGTTCTTACTGGAATTGATCTAGGGGTTTTTACCCCTGCTTCAGTGCATTTTTGTACAAAAACTTCTCTGTCTTCAGTAGCATTGATTACATCTACGGGAGTACCAAGAACCTTGATATTATATTTTTTTAAAAACCCAGAGGCTTCCAACTCAAGTCCACAATTTAAGGCTGTTTGTCCGCCGAAACTAAGAACCAAAGCTTCAGGTTTTTCTTTTTTTATTACTTTTTTTACAAAATCAACGTTTACTGGTAAAAAATAAACTTTGTCAGCACAGTTTCCGTCTGGAGCAAAGTTTTTAGGATCAGTTTGTACTGTGGCGATATTCGGGTTAATTAAAACCACTTCATGTTTGTTTTTCTTGAAAGTCTTTATAGCTTGGGATCCAGAATAATCAAATTCACCAGCTTCACCTATTTTTAACGCACCAGAA
>CAZBBI010000166.1:0-2384 GCA_964490135.1 uncultured Candidatus Peribacteria bacterium | reverse complement strand
GAAGATAAGGTTATTCAAACAATTGCAGGATCATTAAAAACTGAAGTAGGATCGTTTGAAGAAAAATCTTACAGAAAAGTAGATTCAAATATTGGGGCAAGTTTTAAAAGAATGGCTTTTTATTCTATAGTTATAGCTCTTTTCGGAATGATTATTTATGTGGCGTTTGCCTTTCGTAAAATCCCAAAAGCTATTAATCCATGGAGATTCGGTGGTGTAGCAATTATTGCTTTGTTTCATGATATTGTAATTGTTTTGGGAGTATTTACATTGCTTGGGTATTTCACTGGAGCAGAACTTGATCTTTCTTTTATTACAGCCTTGTTGGCGACATTAGGATTTTCAGTTAATGATACTATTGTGATTTTGGATAGAGTGAGGGAGAATATACGTTTACAAAAAGCGCATGAAACATTCGAAGATACTATTGAAAAATCAGTACAACAAACACTTTTTCGTTCAGTGAATACTTCAATTTCAACTTTGTTACCATTGTTGGGATTGTTATTTTTGGGAGCTGAGTCAATCTTTTATTTTGTTTTAGCTCTTACAATGGGAATTGTTATTGGAACTTATTCTTCAATTTTCTTGGCTGCACCAAGTCTTGTTACTTGGAAAAACTGGGCAGACAGAAATAATTAGTAATAAGCAATATGTCATCACTTCAAATAGAATCTGGTTGGAAAAAGGTTTTGGATAGTGAAGTTGAAAAACCTTATTTTCTAGAAATAAAAAAGTTTTTGAAATCAGAGATTAAATCTGGGAAACAAGTTTTTCCTTTACCAAATGATATTTTTTCAGCTTTAAATCTATGTCCGTGGGACAAAGTAAAAGTCGTAATTTTAGGTCAAGATCCTTATCATTCTTCAGAAAATATTGATGAAAAAATTAGTCCGCACGCACATGGATTATCTTTTTCTATTCCGAAGCTAAACAAAAAGATTCCGCCATCATTACAGAATATTTATAAAGAACTAAAGACAGATTTGAGTAAAGAAAATTTTCAAATACCAAATCATGGAAATTTAAAAAAATGGGCAGATCAGGGCGTGCTTATGTTAAATGCTACGTTGACTGTTCAGGCAGGAATGGCTAACTCTCATAGTGATATTGGGTGGCAAAATTTTACAGATTATATTATTCAAGCAGTATCTGAATATCATGAAAATATTGTTTTTATTTTGTGGGGAAAGTTTGCTCAAGGTAAATCTAAATTTATTGATCCAAAAAAACATCTAATTATTCAGTCGCCCCATCCAAGTCCATTTTCTGCTTATAGTGGATTTTTTGGTAGCAAATGTTTTTCCAAAACTAATAACTATTTAGACTCAAAAGGAATAAAGCCAATAAATTGGAGTGATCTATGAAAAAACTATTTAAATATTTATTCCTAATCCCTACCTTAAGTGTTTTGGTCGTGAGTTTGTTTATTGGATATCATTATATTGATTCCTCTGTAAAAAAATCTGATTGTGCTGTTATTTTTGGGGCAGCTGTCTGGCGAGATGATATTCCTTCTCATGCGCTCTATGATCGGATAGTTACAGCTATAAAACTTTATCAAGACAAAAAAGTAGATTGTCTTGTTTTGTCTGGAGGGGATTCAGATTTCGGATCTCATGAAGTAGATGTTATGAAGAAATTACTTTTGGAAGTTGATATTCCTACAAAAGATATGAGACTTGATTATCAAGGAACAGATACACAAAAAACTATTAAGAATTTAGATAAAAACTTCTCATATATTTTAGTTTCTAATGATTTTCATTTGGCACGAATAAGGCTTTTTACGTGGAGATATGGTTTAACTAACTCACAATTCAAAAAAGCAAATTATCATTATGGAAGATATTTTAAGGAGCCTTATTTTTTCTTTAGGGAAGTTTTGGCTATTTTTTGGTATTTTAAATTTGAGATATTGTTTTTATGGGGGATCGTTTATTTTATGCTCAAACTTTTGAAAAAACAGCGTTAAAAAGTAGAATAAAATTATGGATGTTATTATTTCAAATTTAAAAAATGTATTTCTTACCCCAATAAAAGGGTTTAAAAAAGAATATCTGCCACTGCTTTTGATATACTTTGCCTATGGAGCGCAAGGATTTACAGCTGTTTCTATGACCTTTTGGGAAAAAGACAATCTAACCCTAAGTACAGAACAATTGTTGATGATTTCAGTCTGGGTGATGATGCCTTGGACTATGAAAGTTTTAGTTGGACCATTGGTTGATTCGGTGAAAATTTTGGGTTCAAATAGACGGGTTTATATATTTTTAGGAGCAGCATTGGTAGCGTTCCAATTTGTGATACTTGCAAGTATGGGGGCTAAAGCTCCATGGATAATGGGTTTTGGTTTTTCTCAGTATCAAATGTACCTTGGAGCA
>CAZBBI010000165.1:0-2392 GCA_964490135.1 uncultured Candidatus Peribacteria bacterium | reverse complement strand
GAATACAAAAGCACTTTCTGGGATTAAAAAGTTTTTAGATAGAGTGCATCGATACTTTATGACAAACGAAATAGTTGATGATTGTCCTACTAAAGAATTTATATCACTCACACATCAAACAGTCAAAATAGTAGGGAATCATATTGATGACTTTAAATTTAATACGGCGATCTCTCAGATGATGGTTTGGATTAATAATTTTGGTAATTTAGATTTTGTGCCAAAAATTGCTGGAGGTAAATTTATTAGAGTTTTAGCCCCATTTGCACCACATCTAGCCGAAGAAATCTGGACGACAAAATTTAAATCAGAATCAAAGACTATTACTTTTGAAAATTGGCCAACTTATGATGAAAAATTATTAGTTTCAGATACTATTAAATATGCTGTACAGGTGAATGGAAAGGTGCGTGGGGACTTTGAAATAGATAAGAATGCAGGGAAAGATAAAGTTTTGTTAGAAGCAAAAAATATTCCAAATATTTCAAAATGGATAGAGGGTCATGATATTATCAAGGAGATCTTTGTTCCAGGGAAAATTGTAGGATTCGTTGTTAAATAGTACTACTTTAACACATTAAACTATGCGGTGTCCACTATATTTTTCAATAAAACGCTTGCAAAAGGCATTAACGAAGTACTACAATCTAGTCATATTAATTTTTTAACTCAATTAACTATGTCAAAAGGCGATTTAGTAACGGCAATTTCAAACCGAGCAGGTTTGACAAAAAAAGACGCAGCAGGTGCGTTACAAGCATTCATCGACACTATTACTGGTGAACTTACAAACGGTGAAAAAGTAACTATCACAGGATTTGGAACTTTCAAAGTTTCACACCGAAAAGCTCGAACAGGAGTTAATCCACAAAATCCTTCACAAAAAATTCAAATCAAAGCTTCAAATGTTCCATCATTCAAAGCTGGTAAGAATCTTAAAGAAGCTATTAACTAGTTTTTTTAAATTTTGTGTAAAGTTTAAAATATCCCACTTATGTGGGATATTTTTTTAATTAAGAAAATATTTATAGGTTAAGCTGTTAGTTGTAAATTTTTATTATTCAAAAAATCACTATAATCATTAGTTAAAGTTGCTCCAAAATAAGGGATTCCTAAGACAAGAGCTTCTTCTTTAAAAGTCATAAGTATATCAATTATAGCATTATTGTTCATATTATTTTCCCCAATGAGTCGATCGATGAGACCTTCAATTCCAGCAATGAAATTCAAAAAATCAGTTTTTTCTGGTGGCTTTGCCAGTGTTTCCCATTTTTCTTGTAATTCTGTGTACTGAAAACCAAGTCCAGGCTTATCATCTGGAAGATCTTTTCTACATTGAAAAAGTTTTTGAGTAATCTTTATTTTTAAAGATAAGGTGCTTTTTGGCACTTCTTTTGGTTGGGTTGATACGTTGGGTGTAAAAAACATTTCAAAGTATTATACCTTATTTTTATATACTTTTCAATTATTTTTTTTTGAGTATGGTTTATTGGAATTATGATAAAAAAAATAGGTATTATCGGCGGACGAAAGGGGATTGGTAGTGTTTTTGTGGATTTTTTTTCTAAGAAGTTTAAAGGACAAAAAGAAATAATTTTTTCTGGTAGAAATACAGAAATAACAAATAAAGATATTATCGAGCAATGTGATTTAGTTATTTTTTCTGTTCCTATCGCAAAAACAGTTGAAGTTATTTCTGAAAATATTGATTTTTCAAAAAAAGATCAGATTTGGATGGATTTCACTTCAATAAAACAATCTCCAGTAAAACAGATGCTTAAAAGTAAAGCAGAGGTTTGTGGAGGACATCCTCTTTTTGGACCATTGCCAAATGTACTTGGGCAAAAATTTGTTTTATGTCGGGAACGAATATCGGATGAAAACTGGAAAGAAGTTTATGATGTTTTCTCTGATTTTGAAATACTAGAAACTACATCCAAAAGACATGATAAAATTATGGGAGTAGTTCAAAATCTTTCACATTTTTCTGATTTTGTACTTGGGAAAACCTTGAAAGACGCCGATATTAATTTAGAAGAGATTTTAAAGTTCTCATCTCCTCCCTATCGAATAAAATTAGATTTATTAGCTCGTATTTTTGCACAAAATCCAGAACTTTATGCGGATATTTCCTCTTTTAATGAAGAAGGAAGACAATTTGAAAATGAATTTTTAGAATCTACTAAGTTTTTTACTGAAAAAATTAAAGCAAAAGAAAGAGACGCCATATCAGCAGAGTTTAAAGCAATTCAAGACTTTTTGGGATATGATTTTTGTGCTAAAAATCTACAAAGATCTCAAAAACTATTGGATTATGAAAACAAAGTTATGCAGCGAGCACAAATGGTTCCTAATAACTTAGAAGAAACAGCTTTTACTAAATGGGCTATTT
>CAZBBI010000164.1:0-2408 GCA_964490135.1 uncultured Candidatus Peribacteria bacterium | reverse complement strand
GTCTGCTGGAGAATTTCGTGGGGCGATGAAATATAATGGAGAAGATTCAATCTCTTTTGGGTTTAGGCCTCAAGGCGGAAAGAAGTCTGGAATTGATATAAAGTTTGTACATGCAGAGGTAGCAAAAGAAGGTGAATCAACCAATACTCATGATGAAAATTCTAAATATTTTGGATACATATCTTGTAATTATGAAGATAACAGTCTTTTGTGTGGTGACGATGATGGTTGTCAGGTTTGTTATAAATATATAAGTATTGCAAATCGAGATACCATGATCAATGGCGGCACGACAACCGTGACTTTGCCCGAAGGAATGGATAAGGAGCAAGAGCATATTTCAGCCGGGAGCGCCTTTTGTGGTTATATAAAAGAAATAGAACCAGATAGCGATAGTACCTGGTCTTATCGAGAACATGTTAAATATCAAATGGAGGTTTGGGATGGAGCAGGGGCATTAATTGATTCGATTGATGCCTATAAAGGGAAAACTTATGATGATTGGGAAGAAGAAAAAATCGTGTCTCCTGTGGGAGGTCAGTCAGCTTTTCTTTTTTTTAAAGACCAAGAAATACATAACAGAGCCGGACAAATAACACTCCAATACGAGCTTTATAGTGACATGATGCCACTCGGGAGTGGTATGTTAAATGCAAAAGGGTCTATAGGCAGTTTCATGACCGAAGACGAAAAAGCTGCCGCCAGAAGCAAATTGAAATCAGAGTTACTGAGTATGGTTGGGAGTTTCAAATTATCAGAAGGCGAAGTTTTTACACCAGATTCTCCATTGAAACATACCTATTCTTTATATGATCGAGAGGTCGTAGAACCAGAAGAATCAGAAGACTTAGTGGCTTTTGGGGTACTTACGGATGCCTTTTCAAATCCATTACCGTTTATGAAATTCCGAATATATATTGATGGAATAATAAATGCAGGAATAACAGATGAAATAGGTGGGTTTTCCGTCCCATTAGTGGGAATAAAAGTGGGAGAGGACGATATAGATGCCTCAATTATTTTTGATTTTGAATACGAAAGAAAAGGGGTTCAATATTTTAATATGTTGGTAACCAGAGATGGGGATGATTATCATCGAATATTTGTTCAAAAAAACTTCAAAATCTCAAAAGGGGTTAATCCTGAAATACGATTTAAAGTAGATTTATCTCCAACCGATAGAACTTGGAGAACCAGTTTAGCGAGTGGAACCGATGCAAAAAATATAGCATCCATGTATTATCATATGCATGAAGTGACTGATTTTTATCTCAGAAAATTAAAACTAAAACTCGATTACAAACTCCCCGTCTCTATTTGGGTGGGAAATAGAAAAAATAAAACACTCTATAACCCTACAAACTCAGATATTCTTATTGCGGCAAGTAATGCCTCACATAGTTCAACTAATCGTCCAAAAAACAGAGAATTCCATGAATTCGCTCATCATGTTATGTATGATTTGTATGGGAAATGGCCATCCGAAAGATTGCTTCCAAAAACAAAAAATCATGGAGGTTTTCAAAACCCAAGTACCGCGGATTCTTTTATCGAAGGGTTTGCCGAATTTATGGCACTCGTCGTATCGGATGAACTCGGACAAGATAATCCTGATATTTATGCAGGATTTGGGAGTTTGGAAAAAAATTATAGACCGTGGGATAGGAACGGGAAGTATGAAGAATTAGCAGTGGCTTCTCTTTTATGGGACTTATATGATAATAATAATGAAGACGGTGATGCACTTTATTATTCACTCGATACCATTTGGGATGTCATCAAAGTGGAAAGAAAAAACTTTTATGAATACTACAAAGCCTTCAAAGAAAAAAAACCAAAGGACGCGGATAAAATTGATGCTTTGTTTATAAAACATGGATTTTTTCAGGACACACGAGAAGGGAATAAGAAATTTGATAAAGGAGAACCGAAGCGGATTACCAATAAAGAAACAGGGGCTTATAAATTTATTGATTTATCGGACAAAGCGTCAAAAATAAAATACAAAAAAGGGTTCATAATTGGTCCAGCAACCAATTATGAAAGATTAACGAGAGGTTCGGCGGTCATGATCAACAATGCGTTTTTAAAAATAGCCGATAATAATGTGGATTTTTATACGATCCAAGTTACCGACTCAGATGATGGGCTTGATGATTATGAATACACCGTTACAAAAGCCGATGGGAAAATTTATATGCACCTATTACCCGATAATGTAGAAGCCACTCTTACCGTCATTCCACAATCAAAAGATTATACAACCGAGCAACCCTATACCATAACAAACCAAGCCTTGGTGACGAAATTAGAAAACAGCAACTTGGAAGACGGATTTCTTGATGAACATGATTTTGAGTTAGAAGAAACCGGATCTAAGGAAGATGAACACTATGAAATGTATGCCG
>CAZBBI010000163.1:0-2413 GCA_964490135.1 uncultured Candidatus Peribacteria bacterium | reverse complement strand
TAATAGGATCAATGTTTGTTATTTTTAGTAAATAAGCAACAATTGATCCAGCTGCAGAACCTCGTCCAGGTCCAACAGCAATATCATTATCATAAGCAAATCTCATAAAATCTTCTACAATTAAGAAATATGCTTCAAATCCCATTTTACCAATTATAGAAAGTTCATAATCAAGACGATCTAAATAAATCTTTTTTTTGTTTTTAGATAATGAATCTAGGCCTCTGCTTTTAAGTCCTTTTAAACAATTTTTCTTTAGTTGTGATGCTTCATTCTCACCTTTTTCAACTTGAAAGTGTGGAAGGAGATCTCTCCCAAATTCTATAGATAAATCAATGTTATCACTTATTTCTATGCTGTTTTTTCTGGATTTTTCCAGAATTTCTTCATCAAGATAAGACAATGTTGCGGCAATTTCTTCCCAAGATTTAAAATAATTCTCGTGCATTATTTTTTCTCTATGTGGGTCATTTAAGGTGTGGCTTTTACCAATACAATGTAATGTATCGGCCGCTTCTTCATCAATTTTATTTGCAAAACGCGCATCAGATGTAGCTATAGTGTCAATGGACATAGATAGAGCTAGATCTTTTTTCCAAAGGTTTAGTTCTTCTTGTTTTTTAGAATTTTTGGCACAAAATTCTAGAAAAAATCGATCCTTTCCAAATATATTTAGAAGATTATTTAAATATTTTTTAGATCGTTCTGGATTATTGTTTAAGTATTGTGATCCGATTAATCCTGATTCGCCACCACTTAAACAAATTAAATCATTGCTATAGTTTTCTAATATTTCCCAATCAATTCTCGGTTGTTCAAAAAATCCTTCTAGGTGAGCAATTGATATTAATTTTAATAAATTTTCATATCCTTTTTTTGATTGAGCCAGCAGTACAACATATCCTTCTTTTCCATCAATTCCTGTTCTTTTTTCAAATCTAGAATCTTTGGAAATAGCAATTTCTACGCCAAGAATTGGTTTTATGTCACCGACTTTTTCAGCTTTTTTGTAAAAATCAATTAATCCATATCCTACACCAGAATCAGTTAAAGCAACAGACTCACAACTCAAAGATTTTGCCTTTTCCAAGATTACTTGGGGAGACATAGTACTTTGTAAAATAGAATAAAAAGAGTGAGTGTGAAGGTTTACAAATTGTTTTGGCATTCAATGAAAGGGTTCGTTTCAAAGTATAACAATTTGTGATAAATTTAAAATAAAAAACTACTCAGACAAATTATTAGCCATTCCTAACGTCTCATCCTCATTTTTATGATTATTGAGCTCCAAAATATATTTTATTTGTTCTTCGGAAATAGCATTATTATAGGCTTCTTCTTCTGTGATTTCCCCCTGCATTACTAATTTTGCTAAAGATTGATCAAACGAAATCATATTTCCGCTTCCATCGGTTTGCATGGCATTAGCAATTTGGTACACAGTACCTTGTCTTATATGATTTTTAATAGCATAATTTGTGGTCATTGTTTCGTATGCTAACACACGTCCAGTTCCTTCAGCATTAGGCAGTAATCTTTGGGCGATCACCATTTCAAGGGCTGATGCTAATTGTGCTCTAACTTGGGATTGTTGATCAGGAGGGAAGGCATCAATAATACGATTTATTGTTTCTGGCGCACTTTTTGTATGAAGTGTTGACAGGACAAGGTGTCCAGTTTCGGCAGCAGTTAGTGCAGCAGAAATAGTATCAAGATCACGCATCTCACCAACAAGAAGAACATCAGGATCTTCACGAAGAGCAGACTTAAGTCCATTACTAAAACTATTAACATCTCGTCCTAATGATCGTTGATGTACGATACTTTTATTTGACTTAATCAAAAACTCAATAGGATCTTCTAATGTAATTATGTGTTCAGAATTAATATTACTTCGGTGCTGGACAAGAGAAGAAAGAGTTGTTGATTTACCGTGTCCAGTAGGACCAACTAGTAAAACTAGTCCATTTTTAAGTTGCATAACATTGTCTAAGACAAAACTCGGTAACCCCAAAGTATCAAACTCTGGAATCGTATTTGGAATAAGTCTTAAAGCTAGTACGAGACCTTCTCTAGTAAAATAAAAATTTCCACGAAAACGATTATTATTCCTTGAAGTATAAGCAAAGTCTACAGTTCTTTCGGCTTGAAGTGTTTCTTGTTGTTTTGGAGGAAGAATTTGAGCCGCTAGGTTTTGAATTTCTCCATCTGTGATTTTTTCACCCACAACTTCAAGATCTCCGTGTAATCTAAAGAAAACAGGAAGATTCGGGGTAAGATGAATATCAGAGATATTATTCTTAGCGGCATAGGCTAGTATTTTTTCAAAGTCCATATATTTTTATTTTTATTTTTATTTCACAATTTTATCTTTATTATTCTACGTTATTAAATTCAAATAAAGATTTTAATT
>CAZBBI010000162.1:0-2426 GCA_964490135.1 uncultured Candidatus Peribacteria bacterium | reverse complement strand
GTATAAGATCTGATTGTATTTTTAATGTTTCGGACAAAGAAACACCTAGTTTCTTTGATTGTAAGATACTGGAGATGAAATTTTCAAACTCAAGTATCGGAATATATTCTTTAATTTCTGACATTACCTCTTCTAAACTTTTTCCCATATTCATCATCTTAAGATGTTTCTTCAATAAACCAGAAAGTCGCGTTCTTCCATTATTTGTAATATAAATTAAGGCCTGTTCGATATTCATCCCTGTTTCCAACGTAAGCGCTACCATATCAATAAAATATGGAATTTCGTCACGAAAAAAATCCCTATATTTCACCCCCATTCTCCATAACCAAATATCAATAAAGGCATAAGACATGAAGCCCACAACAGAAAAATAAAGAAACCCTTTTAACGAAAATAAATTGAAAAAAAACAAAATCCAAAAAATGAAGAAAATCACATTTAGTACAAATTGTTTAAAACGAAGATATTGATTAAACTCAATATCTGTGTGGCTTTGCTTGAGTTTTAAATTTATTTTTTCAGGGTTTATTGTTTTAGTCACAAACCAACCAGGTGTCGTAAAAAATCGGAACGATGCCACGATTTTTATTATATTTTTTGATAGGATTTTGTACTTAACTTTTGGAAGGATATGAGACAAAACAAAATCATTATTCCCTACTCTTATCATAGAGTACTTATACCCTACGATTAGTGTTAGCAACCAAATTATGATGATGAATGTCATTTTGGAGAGAATTAAATAATAACTTAGATCCTGATGCTGACAATTTTCCAAATAAAATAAAAACCAATAGCTTCAAGCAAAATCGCCACAGAAAGCAAAATCTGCCCCAACGAGGTTGTAAACAAAACTTCTACGTGTTCTGGTGAAATCCACCAAAAAAGCAACAAAGATCCTGGCCAAAGCCCCGCTATAAGCAGTCCACTCATTTTTCCTTGCGAAGTGTAACTCCTGATATCTCTTTCTAGTTTCAATTTTTCGTTAATTATTCGTCCAATTTTTTGGAAAAGTTCGACCAAATTTCCACCAGTTTTTAGCTGAATAATTGTACTTTCTGTAAAAAAATAAACTTCTTCGTGATCCACTCTTTTGGCAAAATTCTCTAATACTTGAAACAATGGAATTTGCAGATTTATTTGTGACTCAATATTTAATAATTCTGACTCTAAAGGATCACTTACTTCTGTTCTAACAAAGGCTAAGGCGTTTTCGAAACTATACCCCGCTTGCATTGATCGTGCCATTCCCTGAAGAAAAAGTGGAAATTGCTCTACTAAGTTTCGTCTAATTTTTTGTGCCTGACTGCTTACAAATATCACAAACCCTCCAACTAAAAAAATCATAACCGACACAAATAACAAAGATATTTTTCCTAAAACAAAACCAACTAAAAAAAGTAATATAAAAAGGAAAAACAGTATCTGAAAGATTTTCCAATATTTAGGTGAAAATACTATTACAAATTTTTCATAAAAATTTGGAAAAAGTTTTACCTCATTTTCGGCAACAAAAAAACTGGTTATTTTTTTGGGAAAATTAAGCGTTTTAAATAAACCTATTTCTTTATTAGCTGACGTGTATGAGGTTTTTATAAAAACCAAAAACCGCGTCAAAAACACAAACCCCAAAAGCATCATGATAATATAAACACCCCAAAGCCATGTTTGATTTGAAAGAATGTTTTCTATTAGTTGGTACATTTTAAGCGGAAAATTTATTAGAAGATTTGTCGTACTTAAACAAAGTTTTTATTTGGTATTCATTGTCTTTTAATTTTTTTTCTACTTCGGCTATATGAACAATTTTACGACTTCCATCAGCTAGTCTTTCTTGTTGCACCACAATATCAATCGCTTGAGAAATTTGAGGACGAAGTGCCGAAAGTGGCAGGCTTATATCACCCATAAGAACCATTGATTCCACTCTAAATAAACTTTCCAATGGCGCATTGGCATGAACAGTTGTCAGTGAACCTTTGTGTCCAGTATTCATAGCTTGAAGCATATCAAACGCCTCCCCTCCTCTAATCTCACCCACCACAATCCTGTCCGGACGCATTCGCAGTGCATTTTTAAGCAACCTTCTAATGGAAATTTCGCCACTTCCTTCCACATTAGCCGACCGTGATTCAAGCGAAACTAAGTGTGGATGCTCAATTCGAATTTCAGCCACATCTTCAATAGTAATAATTCTTTCTTCTTTTCTAATCAACCCCGCCAAGGCATTCAATGTTGACGTTTTACCCGCTCCGGTACCACCTGAAACTAAAATATTTTTTCGCTCTCCTACACTTTTATTTAGAAAATCCATCATTTCTGGTGTCAAAGATTTATACTTAAGCATGTCTTTGATTGTGAAAGATTTTTTTGGAAATTTACGAATAGTCAAAGTCGCTCCACTGGTACTCAAAGGAGGAATT
>CAZBBI010000161.1:0-2433 GCA_964490135.1 uncultured Candidatus Peribacteria bacterium | reverse complement strand
AAAAAGTCTGAAAATATCTCGTTGTATGCTTTTTTTTATTACTTCCACTTTCCTTCGAATATTCAAAAATTCCAGAATAAAAATCAATATCTTGATCATCATTTTTATATTTCCCCCAAATTTCATCCTGAACATTTTGATTCTTATTTCCTTTAGCAAAAATAGAAGGAAATTTTGTTTTCAAAGACTGCCAGTGTCGTGATGATTCAGCGGGGTTGTAAACCCATTTTCTTTTTTCTGCGATTCGCTCTTTTATCAAATCAACTTGAAGATTCTTCACATATGACATAAATCCAAAAAGAGGAACCCAGGCCAATAAAAGCACCCAAAATAAACCATCAGTATCTTCACCTCCAAATAAAAACGTCATTGACGAACTACTGTCTCTGTAGGACCAATATCCCATACCACCCCAAACAAATATTCCTAAAAAAACTAAAGACCAATAAGTAAGCTTCAATTTACGTGGGCTTTTTTGTAATTCTTTAAATTTTTCTTTCATAGCTTGTCGTGGCTTTTTAAACCTCCCAAGCTTAATATTGGAATCTACTGGATCCCAAAAATCATCATTTTGTGAAATATTTTTTTCTTCTTCCATACCATCCCATTGTACCAGAAAACTTGGATGAATTGTTAATTTTTTTAAAAAACATAAGATACAACCATCTAAGTAATATGAAAAATATAGCCATAATCGGTGCTGGACCTGCAGGAATTTTTGCGACAATTCTTTTGAAAAACCTCAAAGGACGTATTCATATCTTTGAGCAAAATTCAAACATTGGAGAAAAATTAAAATTGACTGGAGGTGGGCGAATGAATATTACCAATAAAGACTTAAATGAACAAGATTTTAGTTCTAGTTCAAAAAACTTACTCAAGAAAATATTTAAAAATCCACATATAAAAAACCGAGAAAATATATTCAAAAAATTAGAAATAGAATATTTCTACGAAGGAAATCGAGCCATACTCAAATCAGAGAATGCAACAGCTGAAGTCCAAAGATTAAAAGACGCAATCAACAATCAAGAAAACACTGAACTTCATTTAAATACAAAAATTGAAGAAATAATCCCTGAAAAAAATGGAATAAATTTGAAATTTTCTGGAAAAACTACGACTTTTGATTCTGTTATCATAACTACTGGTGGTATGTATAAAATAGGTGACCTTGGCCCAGAAGAACAAATCTACGAACTTTCAAATCAAGTTAAACACTCTATCACCCCACTATCCCCATCACTCTGTCCCTTAATTTTCTCTGATAAAAAGCTCAGGAAACTGTCTGGAATTTCATTTGAAGGGATCCTAACAGACAACATGAATAATAAAAGTGTTCGAGGTGACATCCTTATAACTCATTTTGGTCTTTCTGGACCAGCTGTTTTAGATTTTTCAGCCAATAAAGAAAGTGACAATATTTCTCTTTGTTTCACAAACAAAATCACAAAACAAGAGTTTATAAAAGAGTTCAACACCATGCGAAATGGAAAAAATTCCATCAAAAAATTCTTAAAAAACTACCTACCTCAGCGACTAATAGATTTTCATCTAAGCCAAAGTGAAATTGCAGAAAATTTCATGGCAGATACCTCGAAAATGAAACTCAAAAAGCTTACTGACTCAATCTTTAATTATTCCATTGGAAACATAAAAGAAAACAGTTATCCTGCCAGCTGGACAACCAAAGGTGGAGTACCTCTCGCAGAAATAAATACCGCAACTTTTGAGTCAAAGTTACAACCAAACATCTTCTTTGCTGGTGAGATTCTAGATGTAAATGGACTTTGTGGCGGATACAACATATCTTTTGCCGCTATATCTGCACAAATTGTGGCAGACGAGCTTTTAAAAAAGACACTTTAATTTTTTAATTTATTCCTTGCTCGCTTGTCTTTCTTAGAAACTCGACCATCTTTTTTTCGTTTATATTTAAAATCTCTAAACTTATTATTAACTCTAGCATGTGGATCAAAAATATCTGATAATTCTTCCTCATCTGGAGTCAAATCCTCATAATAATCTATCGGAGCCAACTCTTTTTTGATAGGTTTTGCTGCAAATTTAATAACTCGAACTTTTCGATACAAATTTCCTTTAACTTCAATAATATCCCCAGTTTTTATCATTTTAGCGGCCTTCCCCTCATCTCCATTTACCAGAACCTTCCCTTGCCGACAAAGAGCCGTCGAAAGAGTTCTATTTTTAATTAAACATACTGACCAAACCCATTTATCTAATCTCATTTTCTAAATTTTCGAAAAATCCAACTTTTACTCATAGTTAATAGATCATCTTTTATGTCCCCATCTCCATTTTTATCGATAAATTTTGCTACCAACGCCAATATACTATTTTTATCCAATTTTTTAGCTGCAATTTTTAATATCCCTGCAAGCTGCTCTGGATTAATTTTTTTTTCTTTCTGCA
>CAZBBI010000160.1:0-2441 GCA_964490135.1 uncultured Candidatus Peribacteria bacterium | reverse complement strand
GCTCCACAATTTCTGATGGGAATTTTCAATATGACCTGTATGAAACCTCCGAAGTCCTCCAAGTTATTGATCAATGGATAGAATATTTAGAGAAGTTTAATGCAGAAAAATAAATATCGAGCACTTAAGTAATAAATACCATGATAATTCTTAGATCATAGTGAAACAAAAAGGGGTCAGGTACCTTTTCTTGAAAAATAGATAAGGTTAAGAAAAGATTAAGATAGGGGGTTGAAGAAATACTTCAGTAAAAGTATTTTGAAGGATGAATGGCAAGAATACCTAGGGCGGCAGTAGGAGATATGGTATACCATGTGATAAACCGATCAAATGGTCGATTGACTATATTTAAGGAAGAAAATGATTACAAAGCCTTTGAGAGGATATTAGAAGAAGCAAAAGAAAAGTATTCAATGAGAATACTTTCGTATTGTATAATGCCGAATCATTGGCATTTTATAATGTATCCAAAAAAAGGAGAAGACCTTGCAAATTTCATAAGATGGGTAACGCTTACTCATACACAGAGGTGGCATGTAAAAAATAAAACAGTTGGAGAAGGACACTTGTATCAAGGGAGATATAAATCGTTTCCGATACAAAAAGATGAATATTTTTTACAAGCTTGTAGGTATGTAGAAAGAAATCCATTACGAGCAAAATTAGTAAAAAAGGCAGAAGATTGGAGATGGTCTAGTTTGTGGATTAATGTAAGAGGGAATAATCAACAGAAAAAGTTATTATCTAACTGGCCTTTAGAAAAACCAAAAGACTATTTAAGTTGGATAAACATCCCCCAAGAAAATGAAAAGGAACATTTGAAAAAAGTTAGATATTCTATAAAAAGAAATAGACCTTTTGGAAAAAATAGTTGGATAGTAAAAACAGCAAAGTCTTTGGGATTAAATTCAACATTAAAGCCAAGAGGTAGACCTAAAAAAGGTACCTGACCCCTTTTTTTGACATATTTGTCAACTCAAATAAAGATAGAAGAAAAAGATACTCCTTTTTGGGGAGAGCTAAAAGATAGCCTAGGAAGTAGATGGAATAGTGTACTAGATAGTGTGAAATCCACAATGAGAGGGGAATTAAATCCGATAAGTGCAGCACTTAGTGTTTATGGGAATCTTGCAGGAAGTGCTATAGATTTTGTAACCATTATGACAAAAGATATAACAGAAATAGATAGCAGCGATTTAGCGAAATTATCAGGAAAGATCGGGAGCAGCCTTTCTGATTTGTTAAAAGTAGTTGCTCCAGAAACATATGAGAAAATACAGAACTATGGGGATGAATATATAAAAGAGGAAGATTTACAAAGATTTTCGAGGGAAGCTGAATTAGCGTACAAAATATTCCAAAAAGAGAATCCAACGGCCGATAAAATAATCAGAAATCGGTTAAAAGATGTAGAAAATATAGGAAATATATTAGTGGTAGGAGGAGCAGGAGCCGCAGGGAAGAAAGTGGTAACAACAGGACTGGGAGGTGTGGCAACAGCCCGTTTTGCCTCACAGGTAAGAGCAAGAATTGATGATATTATGAAGCATGTTTTAAAAGGAGATGTGAAGAAAGGATTAGATGGAAAATGGAAAGCAACGGGTGGGCATTTTTTATCAAAAGAGACTAAAGGTATTAGAATTATTGGACAACGAGAATATTTCCCTAAACCACACTCTGATTTTTATAAAGCAAAAATAGAAGTTTATAGCCATAAACTAGCTGATGAGCAACTTGCACAAAAAGCAGTAGCCGAGGCAAAAAGAAAGACATTCAATATTCCAGATGATAAAATTGGGTGGAAAAAGAAAGAAAAGACTTCAACAATGTTTCCCGATTCATGGGATGATGCTAAAATACGAATGAAAATTCGTGAGGCGGCTGAGAATGGACTTGTTAAGGTTTCAGATCCATTAGATGCACGAAGAACTGCTTGGAGAGGATACACTAATGATAACATTCCTCTTCAGTTTGCTGGGTTTGAAGTAGAGGGGGCAACTCCATCTGTATATGCTAATTTCGATATATCAACATGGAAATAATAAAAACTGGCGTTCGTTCTGATTTAGATTTTTCTAAAATGTCTTTAACTGAGATAAAAGATTACTGGGAGAGTATAGAAGGCAATTCTTTGCATATGGTTCTTCCAAGTTACTTAAACCAAAGTTACTTGTGTGAAGTAAGAGATGAAATTAAAAAAGTTAAATATAACAAAGAGGAATCAGAAGAATTTCAAGAAGAAGAACTTTTAACTCTAACCGAAAGAGAATATTTACCAGAAAATATAAAAAACAAGAAAGAGGTCGCTTGGGGAGCAGAACCAGGTTGGTGTTGTGATTCGTGGAAAGATATAACAGAAATTGGAAATCCTTTTGATGAAAATATTAAAACTGAATATTGGTGTGGCTATAAATTGCATTTGTCCCTCGCGGATGGCGGAG
>CAZBBI010000159.1:1989-2449 GCA_964490135.1 uncultured Candidatus Peribacteria bacterium | reverse complement strand
TGCTATTCAAACTGTTATTAACTTTTTCCTATTCTTTCTAGGATTGGTAGCTGTTGGGTTTATAATTTATGGAGGATTCTTATATGTTACATCTCAAGGAGACGATGGAAACACAGAAAAAGCAAAAAATATTATTATTTATGCAATAATTGGAATCATTGTAATTCTAGTTTCATATGCTTTAATTAATACAATGATTGGAGCTGGTACTGGAAATAGAGCTATTACATAAGACTAAAATATTTTAAGAAATATAAAAAAACTCACCGTTTGGTGAGTTTTTTGTTAAATCACCCAAACCCCTTTTGACAAGGGGTGTTAATGGAATATAGTTTGTCCGTTTTTTATCTTAAAATATGAATTTAAAAATAGGTATAGTCGGACTCCCAAACGTAGGAAAATCAACACTTTTTAATGCGCTTACAAAATCTCAGCAAGCTGCAGCAGAAAATTTTCCATT
>CAZBBI010000159.1:0-1979 GCA_964490135.1 uncultured Candidatus Peribacteria bacterium | reverse complement strand
TCCATTTTGTACGATTGATCCAAATATTGGTTTAGTTGAGGTTCCGGATAAACGAATAGATAAATTAGCGGAAATAGTTCAACCACAAAAAATACAACGGTCGGTTGTTGAGTTCGTAGACATTGCTGGTCTTGTGGAAGGGGCAAGCAAAGGAGAAGGTTTGGGAAATAAATTCCTAAGCCATATACGCGAATGTAATGCGATTGCACATGTTTTAAGAGATTTTAAAGATACAGATATTCATCATGTCTCTGGGAAAATTAATCCAGCAGAAGATTTATCAATAATTTTAACTGAATTAATTTTGGCTGATCTGGAGTCTATTACTAGGCAAATAGATCGTGTTGCAAAAAAAGCAAGGGCCGGGGATAAGCAATCGGTAAAAGATCTTAATTTACTTGAACGATTTAAAGAAGCGTTAGAGGCAGGAGAGTTAGCACGAAGTCTTGAACTAACAGAAGAAGAAGAGTTTTCTTCAAAACAATTTGGATTACTAACAACAAAACCATTTTTTGTTGTAGCCAATATATCAGAAGATAGTTTTTCGAATTTTAATGAGGACGACTTTCGGGAGAAAGCTAAAGTAAGCAATAACATTCCAATTGTGCCGATTTGTGCCAAAATAGAATCAGAGTTAGCAGATTTAACAGAAGAGGAGGGACAAATGTTTCTAGAAGAAATAGGAGCAAAGCAGTCAGGCTTAGAATCACTTATTCATAAAGCTTTTGATTTACTTGGATTACAGAGCTATTTCACAGCTGGAGTACAAGAAGTTCGGGCCTGGACTATTTATAAAGGAGATCTTGCTCCTCAAGCAGCTGGAGCGATTCATACAGATTTTGAAAAAGGCTTTATAAAAGCTGATGTTATTGCCTATACAGATTTTGTCGCCAATAACGGAGAATCTGGAGCAAAAGATGCTGGAAAAATGCGATTAGAGGGGAAAGAATATATCGTGCAAGATGGTGACGTAATGCACTTTAAATTTAATGTTTAAATAACTTTTACTACCTTTGCCTTTATATTTTTCTGCCAATCATCATGTCGCTTTTTAAAGATTTTAACAATTTCAGGTATATCATCCGATATAACGACATCATCTAAATCATCCTTTTTCATAGTTGGAGTTAAATTTTGTTCTTTCTTTTTCTTATAAAGTGTTTCTTGTAATAAATTAATATGAGGTTCCCATTGAGGATGTAATACAATTGGAAATTCTACTTCAAGTTGCCCACATTGTTTAGCACAAATAATTTCAGCTATTTCATCGAAGGTACCAAGCCCTCCATGAGAAGCATACATACCATGTGATCTATCTAAAAACTCTTGTTTCCTTGTAGTAAAAGTTTCATGTGTATTTCCGATGTCTACATATGGGTGTAAGCCTTGCTCATGTGGTAGAACTATCCCAATTCCTATATTTCTTGCCTTACTTATCTCCCCTTGTTCTTTTCTTTCTAAAATTGCATTTCTCGCTCCTAGATGAGCCGCTTCCATAACGCCTGGTCCACCACCAGTGATAACATGAACTTTAAAACTTGATACCATTTCTTTGCCTAAATCATGAACAAATTGCCATTCTGACGACCCTCTTTCGATTCTTGCACTTCCAAAAATACTAACACCAAAGTAACGTATATAATGTTGTAAAAAATGATTTTCTCTAGCTTCAATATATTCTTTTCTACATCTCTCAAGCTCTAATACCGAAGCCTCTCTTGCAGCTAAAGACAACTCGAAAGGTCCTTCTGATTCACTATACTGTGTAACGATTTTATTTCGAAAACTAGGACTAGGCATCTTTATTGTATTATTATCTTTATAAGTTTTATAACACTGATTTTACAAAATGCAAGAATTATTTTGTTGTATTGCTTATTTTCTTAAGTTCTCTTTTTAACCTTAATATCGCAACATCAGTATCAAAAACTGGTTTTTTTCGTTCCAAAAATTTTCCATTCCATAACTTATTATCGTAT
>CAZBBI010000158.1:0-2453 GCA_964490135.1 uncultured Candidatus Peribacteria bacterium | reverse complement strand
TGGTTTAAGATATTTTTCTTCAATCTCTCCTTCCCAACCAAGTTTGTTTTTTACATGAATAAATCCAACTTCTGAAATATTACCAGTAGGTTCTAAGTAGAAAAAATCATTAGCACCTGTTTTTATTCCAAAACGAATATCGGCAACATCTCCTAGTTTAACTAGTTTATCTTTTCCTTTTTCTAGAATTGTAAAGAAAATATCAGGGGCTCTAAGAAATTTCCCACCCCATTTTTCCCCAATATATTTATTACCTTCCATTCCAGATTCTAATAAATCTTTTCTTGATATTGGGTAACTTCGGAAAACATCATTTCTCTCTATGTTATTAGTTTGATCAATTGCCAGTAGATTTTCTGTAAAAATAGATTCCTCAAATGGTTTCTTGAAGGCTACAAATTTTGCAATATCATGGTCTTGAACATTTTTTTGTTTTTGAGGAGCCCCCAAAATTGAGATAATCGTATTTACATCCGCATGAGCAAAACTTCGCCTAGCGTGATTATCAATAATAAAGTGTATGGGACATCTTTCAATCAAAAATTTCTGCATCCAAGCTCCGTACCCAACATCAAGCCAAGAATTGCTACAAATAAAAATATGAATTCCAGACGGATTCAAGAGTTTTAATGATCGTAAATAGAAGTAAACAAATAGATCTGATTTACTCGTAAACCCACTCAAATTCCTAGCCTCCTTTTCTGATTTAGTGGGCCACCAATCTTGGTAAACCATTTGTTCTAAATCTTCTTTATATTGTTTTGGACTAATTTTCCCGTAAGGGTCTCCAATATCTTCTTGCCTGATATATGGAGGATTCCCAATGATTAAATCAAAACCTCCTTTTTCTCCGAAGATTTCAGCAAATTCAATATTCCAAATAAGAGGCGTTTGGTCTGAAATATTTTTTTCCTGTTCTTCTAAAGATTCTATTTCTTCCTTCAATCTTCCCATTATTTGTTTATCTAAAGGTAATTTATCCTGCTCAGGAGTAATGGTCATCCCTCCAAAAGTTGTCATTCCTGATGCACCCATTCCAGAAGATACAAAGCTTGTTTGCATTACTTCAGAACGCCCTTCTGCAAATTTTATCTCTTCTTTCTTCTCTTGTATTTGCTCTGAGAGAATTGCTCGAAAAATATTTTTCTCTTGATGTCGAACTAGATTCGCATCAGTTGATTTATTCTGAAAAAAATCTTGTTTAAGATTTTTAAGTTTGGTAATCTTCCCTTTTAAACTTTGAGAAAGGTGGGCATGGTTACCTACCGGGAAATTTTTATTCCCAATCTTTTGAACCAAACTATCTCCCTGTCTGATTTTAAAATCTAAACTGGGCAAAATAGGCGTTAGTTGATTTCTCATTTCATCTGGAGCTTCTATGAGCAAGCTTAGCCAGAGCCTTAAATGAGTTATCCAAACTGCCCATTCCTTGACCTCTACTCCGTAGAGAGACTTTTGGATAATTGCTTTTTTACGTTCAAAGGCACTATCTCGTAAATGGGGATCATTTATTTTGCTTCTCAATGTTTGTTCTATTTCATCTAATGTTTGCATCATCCCAACAGGAAAGGCTCCAGAACCAACAGCTGGATCACAAATGGTAATGTTTTCAAGTAGATCTAAGATATCTAGCACTTGTTTTTGTGAAAAACTGCCATCTTTTTGATCATCATCAAAATGTTTTTCACTTCCTTTCTCTCTAAAGAAAAGTTCATAAATATCACGTGATTGAATTTCGGTTGTTTGGTTTTTTTCTAACCACTTAACAAGACTTAGCCGACACATGAGATTAACCTCGGTTCTTTGGGTGTAAACAGCTCCATCAGCTTTATTTACAAGTTTTTCGAAGATAATCCCCAGTAATTCGGGATTTAGCTCTAGTGACTGCTCTGAAACAGTATTCTCCTCAATCGTGAAGTTATAGGAGAATAGAAATTCAAAAAAGTCTGTAATAGCTTTATCGCTTAAGTTATAACCTAGGTTATCCAGTCCTTTCTTAGACTTAAAGAGACCTCCATTTAAGTATGGGAACATTTGAAGTTTTTTTTGGGTCTCTTCGGAAAACTCATTATTCCTATAAGAAACTTGTGTGCCTATGGGGCTATTTAATGCTTCAAAAAATAACGGCGTTAACCATCTTTCGTAAAACTTATTGTTGTCAGCGTTGTTTTTATATTCCTCTAAAAACTTTTGTAAGAAATTTTCTTTTCCAAGCCATCCTTTTTTTTGAACAAAACCCAAAAACAAAACCCTAATAACAAATAATAATGCAAAATCCTCTACGTGTTTTTTTACTCCAATATCAGTTACCAACCTTTTGAATTCAGTATCAAATGCGTCATAAAATTTTTCAGTTACAGCATCAACACTAAATGCTTTTTGGAGAAGTTGAATGCGTTCTTGAATACTAGCAAATTGCCTATCTTGAAGTAGGTCATTTAATTGTGATTTAG